>JANMHY010000493.1:0-4006 GCA_031375525.1 Burkholderiales bacterium | reverse complement strand
GGCACCGCCCCAGGTCGCGGCATCGCTCCAGCGCATCTCCTTGGCCGCGGGGCGCGCAGCACTCTGCGACGCCGCGGCGAGCGGCAGCGACAGCGCGGCAAACAGCAGCAGGCGACGCAGCGAAGTGATCACGTTCCCACCGTAGCGCGAGAACCGACCGTCACTGCGCGCAGATGTAAATGGTTCAGCAGCGCACACCGACGTGCAAAGCCACGATGCCGGCCGCCAGATCGTGCACATCGACATGCGCAAAGCCCGCGGTCTTCATCATCGACTTCAGCGTTGCCTGGTCGGGGTGCATGCGGATCGATTCGGCGAGGTAGCGGTAGCTCTCGCCATTGCCGGCGATCCACTGGCCGAGCCTGGGCAGGACGTTGAACGAGTACCAGTCGTAGACCGGCGCCAGCGGCGCGGCGACCTTGGAGAACTCGAGCACGAGCAGGCGGCCACCGGGCTTCAACACGCGCGCCATTTCGGCCAACGCGGCCTCTTTGTTGGTCATGTTGCGCAAGCCGAACGCGGCGCTGACGACGTCGAACGAGGCGTCGGGCAGCGGCAGCGATTGCGCATCGGCGAGCAGCGACGGTACGAGCAGGCCCTCGTCTTCGAGGCGCTCACGGCCGCGGCGCAGCATCGCTTCGTTGATGTCGCTGTGCACGACCAGGCCGCGCGCGCCGACCAGTTTGGCAAAAGCACGCGTCAGGTCGCCGGTGCCGGCGGCGATGTCGAGCACCTGGTCGCCCTCCTTGACTTGCGCCACGGCCACCGTGTAGCGCTTCCAGACGCGGTGCAGGCCGAGCGACATCAGATCGTTCATGACGTCGTACTTCTCGGCCACGGCATCGAAGACACCGCGCACGCGCTCGGCCTTCTCTGCCGCCGGCACCTGCTCGAAGCCGTTGTGCGTGTCGCTGTCTTTATCGTTCTCGTCAGTGGTGATGACCGCAGGCGCCAGCGCTGGCCTCGATCATCGGCGCGTCGCGCGACGCGCCGGCTGCGGCCAATCGCTCTTCATAGCGCTGCCAAAGCGCCTGCTGCTCGGCGCCGAGGCGGTACAGGTAGTCCCAGGAAAAGATGCCCGTGCTGTGGCCGTCGCTGAAGGTCGGCTGCACCGCGTAGTGGCCCACCGGTTCGAGCGCGTCGATGCCGACGTCGCGCTTGCCGGTTTGCAGCACCTCCTGCCCGGGGCCGTGGCCCTGCACCTCGGCCGACGGTGAATAAATTCGCAGCAGCTCGAACGGGATGCGAAAGTGCGCGCCGTCGTCGAAAGCGACTTCGAGCGACTTCGATTGCTGGTGCACGGTCAGGGCGGTGGGCAGGGGGACAGAGGCCATGTTTTTGAGTGTAGCCGCGGGAGAAAGTCAACCACAGCAGGCCCTAGTTCACGCCAAGCCGATCGGCGTGGGCCTGCGCCCGCTCGACGCCTGCGCAGCCGTCCCAGAATCGATCACTCATCAAAAAGCCGAACAGGCCCACAAGGCCTGCGCTCCATGCCCTTCCCGGCCGAACTCGACGCCAGCGTTGTGAACCCGATGATCGCCCTCGTGCTGTGCGCGGCCCTGCTGTGGGTCGGTTCGGCCGTGTCCTGGGAGGCCACCGCGCCGGGCGCCCTGCGCACGCGCAGCCTCGACCTCGTGGCCGTGGTGCTGCTGGCCGCCGGCCTGTGGTGGCCGGCGCACGCGGCTTCGGCTTCGCAAGCATCGAGTGATGTCATCACGCTGGTCTTGATCGTGCTGCTGGGCGGCGTGACGGCCTTCGTTGCCCGCCTGGGTGTGCTCGCGCCGTGGCACCACCCGCAGCAGTTGCTGGGGACGGGCGGCGTGGTCTTGGCTTCGCTGCTGTTCCTGTCGCTGTTGCATGCCTTGCCGGGCAGCGGCCTGCCGTGGACCACCACGGCCTTGATGGTGGCGGCGCTGGTGTTGACCGTGGCCCTGCGCGGGCTGCACAAGCCGCTGCGCAACGTCAACGCCCATGTCGCCCTGCGCACGGCCTGCGCGCTGCTCGCCGCCGCCGTGCTGACCGCCATGACCTGGCGCGAATCCGCGGCCAACCTGTCGCTGGACGCGTCGCTGGTGCCGATGGGCGCGCTGACCGCACTCGGCGCGTTCCTCGCCGCGAGCCTGCGCCAGGCACGGCGACAGCGTCAGGCTGAACGCCAGAAAACCGCGCCGAGCGCCGACCTCGACGTGCTGACCGCGCTGCCCAACCGCACCGCGCTCGAATCGCGTCTGGCGCAGGCCGTGGCGCGCTGCGACAGCGAGCGCCGCCGCCTGGCGCTGCTGATCATCAACCTCGACGGCTTCAAGCCGGTCAACGCCACCTACGGCCACCAGATCGGCGACCTGTTGCTCAAGCACGCCAGCCGCCGCATGCGCCGCCTGATGCAACCGAAAGACATGCTGGCCCGGCTGGGCAGCGACGTCTTTGCCGTGCTGCTCACGCAGCAGACCGAGCGCGAACCGCTGACGCGCCTGGCCGAGCGGCTGATCGACGCCGTCGGCCAGCCCTACCGCATGGGCACGAAGGAAGTGCACCTGACCTGCTCGGTGGGCATCGTGCTGTACCCGGACCATGGCGACGCCGAGCGCCTGATCGCACGCGGCGAGACCGCGGTGCAAACCGCCAAACGCTCGGGCGGTGCGCGCCTGGGAGTCTTTACCGCCGAGATGGACGAGGACATGTCGCATGACCTCGAGCTGCTGCGCGACTTCCGCCATGCGCTCGACAACGACGGTCTCGATCTCGCCTACCAACCGAAGATCGACGCCGCCAGTGGCCGCATCACCGCCGCCGAGGCGCTGCTGCGCTGGAAGCACGCCACGCGCGGCGATGTGCCGCCGACGATCTTCGTCGCGCTGGCCGAACGCTTCGGCCTGGTGACGCGCCTGGGCGACTGGGTCATCGACCGCGCCTGCCGCCAGGCCGGCCTGTGGGCGCAGGCCGGCCTGAACATGCGCGTGGCCATCAACCTCTCGGCGCAGCACTTGCGCGAGCCTGATCTGGCGCAACGCGTCGGCCAGGCGCTGTCGCGCAACCGCATCGAGCCCAGCCGCCTGACCTGCGAGATCACCGAGACGCTGGCGATGGAGAACACGCAGTCGACGCAGGCCACGCTGGCGCAGCTGGGCCTGATCGGCGTGCACCTGTCGATCGATGACTTCGGCACCGGCTATTCGAGCCTTGCCTACCTGCGCAAGCTGCCGGCCAAGGAAGTCAAGATCGACCGCAGCTTCGTCATGGACCTCGAACGCAGCGCCGACGCCCGCGCCGTTGTCGATGCCGTCATCAAGCTGACGCACGCGCTGGGCAAGCGCGTCGTCGCCGAAGGCGTGGAGACGATCAAGCAGCGCCGCATCCTGACCGAGATGGGCTGCGACGAGTTGCAAGGGTTCCTGTTCGCGCATCCCATGGCGGCCGACGATTTGCTGCAATGGGCGATGGACGCGCGGCACAACGACGAGGACGCGTTCCGCTCGTCGCTGTACGTGCATGCGGGCGATGCGGATCCGCGGCTGCGGCGCAAGACGGCGCCGCCGGTTTCGGCGCATTGAGCTGACGCGCTAAACCAGCACGCGCTCGATCCCGCCTGCGTTGGCCTTGGTCACGTACTGCGGCATCCAGTCTTCGCCGAGGATGTGGCGCGCCATCTCGACGACGATGTAGTCGGCTTCGAGCAGGCCGTTGTTCAAGTCGGCGCCGTAGCGCTTCAGGCCTTGCAGGCAGCTTGGGCACGACGTGAGGATCTTGATGTCGTCGCGCTGCTTCACAGCGCCTGATGCACGCAAGGCCGCTTCGTTTTTCTGCAGTTCCTCTTCCTTGCGAAAGCGAACCTGCGTGCTGATGTCCGGCCGCGTCACGCCGAGCGTGCCGCTTTCGCCGCAGCAACGCTCGCTTTTCATCACGTGCTCGCCGACCAAGGCCCTGACGGTCTTCATCGGCTCTTGCAGCTTCATCGGGCTGTGGCAAGGGTCGTGATAGAGATAAGCGCCTTTGCCATCCAACTTCA
>JANMHY010001020.1:0-3557 GCA_031375525.1 Burkholderiales bacterium | reverse complement strand
TCGCGTCGCGCGAGCCGAGGTCGCCGATCGCACGCAGGTTCAGCGCCCGCGAGCTGCGCGTGCGCGGCACGTTCTCCGGCACCGCAGCGCCGAAGACACGCGCGGCGCGGTACGGGTTGCCGAGGTAGCCGCTGTCGGCGATGGCCTCGATGTTCGCGCTGGCCAGCCACTTGGCGGTGAGGATCTGCGTCACGCCGACGCGGTACTGCCAGTGCTTGGCCTGGTCGAAGAAGCCGATCGTCTTCTGGCCCACCTTGTCGGCGCCGCGGGTGAAGCCGAGGTTGACCGTCGTCATGCCGCCGAACGTTTCCTGCGCCACATCGACCGAGAACGCGTCGGCCTTGTAGTCGGGCTCCTTGCTGCTCGTCAGACCGAGCGTGATGTTGGCATCGCGCACCGCGTACTCGAGGCCGAGGCCGAATTCGTTGCGGCGCTCCTTGTAGGGGCTGGCGGTGGTGACGACGTCGATCGAGGCGTTGCTGACCGCATCGACATAGACCTGGCCGGTCAGCGAGACCTTGTCGAAAAGGCTCTTGCGCACGAGGAAGGCCGGGCCGTCGGACGTGAGGCCACCGCCGCTGTAGCGGTGGAACATCGCTTCGGCGTGATCAGGCGGCAACGGCGCGGCCTTGGCGCCGTGCGCAGCAAACGCACCGCCGAGCAGCGCGCCGAGCCCACGCAGCAAGTGCGAGAGCATGCTACTTGCAGCCACAGCCGCCTCCTTGCACGCCATTCGCGCCGCGCGCGCCTTCGCGGATATCGCGCACATGCTGGCTGTTCTTCGAGGCCAGCAGATCGCCTTGCCACTGCATGATCGGGTCGGCGAGCTTCTCGCGCTCGTAAGGCTTGACCCACGGCTCGGGTGCGGCGCAGCCCGCGGCCAACGCCGCAACCGTGAGGATGAGAGCAAGAGAGCGCTTCATCGCGTTATTCCTTCAAGAGTGCGCGCACCTGCTGCTCGTAGAGCGCTTCGACGCCGTCTTTGTAGCCGCGGTGCAGGTGGCGCACGCGGCCGTCGCGGTCGATCAGCACGGTGGCCGGCATCGCATTCAGGTCATACGAGCCGACCACTTCTTTCTTCGAATCGAGCAGCACAGGGAAGGTGAGGCCGAGCTTGCCGGCCAGCGCCTTGGCAGCGCTCGGGTCTTCGTCGATGTTCACGCCCAGCAGCAGGAAGCCCGAGTTGCGGTACTTGTCGTGCAGGCGCGCCAGGTGCGGCAGCTCGACGCGGCAGGGGCCGCACCAGGTGGCCCAGAAATTCACCATGACGACGCGGCCGCGCTGCTCGCCCAGGCGCAGATTGGGCCCATCGATCTGGCGCAGTGTGAAGTCGGGCGCCTGCGCATTCGGCGCGGCCTTGGCATTGGCGGCGCCCGCAGCGGCGAGCATCGCCAGTGCGATCAGGTGGCGTCGGTCGATCATGTTTCCTGCTCCCTCGTTGTTTCTTTAGAAGTACCAGGCGAACCCGGTCGTTAGTTCGATGTTGTGCGTCGTCTGGCGCGGGCCCAGAAGGTCGATCGAGAAGATGTGGTCGCGCAGCTCGACGTGCAGGCCCGCGCGGTCGGCGAGCAGCAGGCGCATGCCGAGGCCGAAGTTCAACGTCGAGCGGCGGCGCTCGGCCAGCTTGGTGCTGCCGATGCCCCCCAGCAGGTACAACGACGTGGCCTTGGCGCGGTTGCCACCGATGAAGACCTCGCCCGGCAGCACGTTCCAGCCCGCCGTGACGTTGTAGTAGGTGAGCTTTTCTTCGGGCTGCGGGAAGATGCCGCCGCCGGGCAGCAACTGGCGGTAGTTCTCGTCGCTGACCTTGGTCTGCGCGAGGTTCGCCTGCACGAAAAAGTCTTCGGTGATGTGGTAGCCCAGGCGCAGGCCGTAGACCGCGTTGGCGCCGAAGTTCTCGGTGGAGTACACGCCGCCGATGATGCCGACCTCGATGTCCTTCGACGGGAACTTGGGCAGCTTCATCTCGCGCCGCTCGACCTGCGGCACGACGACCTGTTCGTTGGCCGGTTGCGTGGACTGCGCGAAAGCAGCAGAAGACAACAAGGCGATGAGGAGCGTGAGCGTCTTTTTCATGGTTTGTCTCTCTGCGGAGATCAGTAGAAGAAGAAGGAAAGGCCGGCCGAGACCGCGCGGAACTCCTGGCTGCGTTGGTCGGAGACGAAGGCGGTGTAGAGCGTGTAGTCGGCACGCAGCACGAAACGCTCGGTCAGGTAGTAGCGAATGCCGACGGTGGCGTTGGCGAGGTTGGCGTCGGTGTTGGTGGCCCCCACCAGCGACTGGTTCGGGAAGTTGCGAAAGCGGCCGATGCCGATGCCGAGAAACGGCGACAAGCGCTGGTCGCTCCACGGCTCGGCAAGCAGGTTGCCGTACCACATGTCGGTGCCCGAGAACACGCCCTGCACTTGCGCGACGCTGCCTTCGAAGCTGAGTGCATCACTGAGGCGGTAGCTCAGCCAGAGCTTCTGCATCGGCTCGCCGCCGAAGCGGCCGTAGGCGGCGCCGATCTGCACGCGGCGGGACAGGTAGTCGTCGAGCGCAACATCGCGGAAGGTCTTGGCGACGCCGGCGTCGGTCAGCGTGGCCGCGAGCTGGCGGCGGTGCACCCAGCCGGTCTTGTCGTTGCCGGTGTCGCTAACAGTGCGGACCTTGAACCAGTCGGTGTTGCGCAGTTCGATGATCACGAACTCATGGCGCTCGGCCACATGGTGCACCGGGTAGCCGCGGCCGGGGCCGGTGCGCATCTCGAGGTACGGGTCGGCCACCTTCACGCGCTCGGAGACTTGCGCGTGTGCAGAACCGAGAGCGAAGAGCGAGAGCAGCAACGACAGCAGTACCGCCGTTGTCTTTTTTATTGCGTGTTGCATGTACCGGTGGCGGGGTCCGCAGGCGTGAACATCGAGGCCGCCGCGTTGCTGAATTCGTCCTGACCCAGCGGCATCGGACGGCTGATCCAGAGGGCGATGAGCTTGGCTTCGGGCGTGTCAGCGTTGGCAAAGATCTGGCCACCGCCGTGCAGCACACCCTGCACCAGCGGCTTGTTGAGCATCTTGCTGGTGGCAGGCGAGCCGATCACGGCCGAGCCCTGTGCCGAATAGAAGTTGCGGTACATCTCGGACAGCCGCGCTTCGTCGGTCGAGGTCGTGGCCAGATCGACCGCGGTAGCGCTCTCGCGCATGCGAAACGCGCCGCCGGTGCCGTTGACGTTGTCGTGGCAACCCGATGCAGCGCAACTGCCGGTGCCGCCCGAAGGCAGCGACAACTGTGCGATCAGCGCCGGGTTGACGCACTTCTGGAAATAAACGAACGACAGGTTCTGCCCGCCGCCGCCCGGCGTGTTGACCACGTCGGGCGGGTTGCCGCCGCCGCATGCGGCGAGCATGGCGGCAGCAACGACAGCAGCGGCGAAACCTGACTTCATCATGGAGCGCATCCCGAGGTGATCCAGTTGGCGATGGCGGTGTATCCCGCGCTTCCCGCCAGCAGCGGTGTGCTGCCCGCCGCTCCACTCGGGTGCGGCGCTGTCGAGGGTCGCACGATGAGCGCGTTGCTGTTCA
>JANMHY010000990.1:0-4102 GCA_031375525.1 Burkholderiales bacterium | reverse complement strand
GCCGAGCCGAAAACAGGTGATCCATCGCACCGGCTCACGTCATGCTCGCTGCAACGCAACACCACCCAGGCACAATGTTTGCAGCGTCATCGGCGCGGCCTGCGCTGGTGTTGATTGCCTGCGCTACGGGCCACACAGTAGTCACGTCGCCCCTGTCGATCATGTCCGAGCCCGTTCGCGCCGCGCGCGAGTTCATCATTCAAGGCATCACCAAAGATGGCCGCGTTTTCCGCCCTAGCGATTGGGCCGAGCGCCTGGCCGGCGCGATGTCATGCTTTCGGCCCGGTGCGGCGGGCAAGGCCGGCATCAGCTCGTTCATCGGCTACTCGCCGTACTGCGTGCCGACGAGCGTGGGCGACATCAAGGCGGTGATCGTCAACGAGGCGCTGAAGGAGGTCGAGCCGATGGCCTGGGACTTCGTCGCCAATTTCGCACGCGACAACGATTTGCAGATGGGCGAGGTGTGTGTCTTGCCCGAGCCGCCGCCGGCCAAGAAATGAAAACGCCCGCGGCTGCGGGCGTTTGTCTGTGGTCGGGAGGCCTTAGGCCGCGAGCGCCAGTGCCTTGACCTTGGCTGCCAGCCGGCTCTTGTGACGCGCGGCCTTGTTCTTGTGGAAGATGCCTTTGTCGGCCACCGAGTCGATCACGCTCTGCGCGGCCTTGAACAGCTCGGCCGCCTTGCCCTTGTCACCGGCAACGACGGCCTTTTGCACGCCCTTGACGGCGCTGCGGTACTGGGAGCGCAGCGAAGCATTCGCGGCGTTGAGCTTCACGTCCTGACGCGCGCGCTTGCGGCCGGAGGCGATGCGGACTGTTTTCTTCTTGGCTTTGGTTGCGGTGGCCATGCTGGAGTTGAAGGCTGCGGAAAAGGGCGCGAGTCTAGCATGCGAGACTGCGGGCCTGCCAGCCACGGCCCATCAGGTTAGTGGGCGCCTCTTAGACAATCCGCCTCCAGACTTGCCCGCATGAACCTCCTCAAGGCCGCTTCCACCGTCTCGCTGCTGACCCTGGCCTCGCGCGTGACCGGCCTGGTTCGAGAGCAGCTGATCGCCGCCACCTTCGGCGCCTCGGCCGCCACCGACGCCTTCAACGTTGCCTTTCGCATCCCGAACCTGCTGCGGCGGCTGTTCGCCGAAGGCGCGTTTTCGCAAGCCTTCGTGCCGATCCTGGCCGCCACGCGAGAGAAAGAAGGCGACGAGGTCACGCACCGTTTGGTCGATGCCGTGGCCACTGTTTTGGCCTGGGCGCTGCTGCTGACGTGCGTCATCGGCGTGATCGCCGCGCCGGTCCTCGTCTGGCTTTTGGCCAGCGGCTTGGAGCGTTTCGACAACGCCGTGCTGATGACGCGCGTGATGTTTCCGTACATCGGTTTCATGTCGATGGTGGCGCTGGCCGCGGGCATCCTGAACACTTGGAAGCGCTTCGCGGTGCCGGCCGTGACGCCGGTGCTGCTCAACGTCGCGGTCATCTTGGCGGCCTGGCTCGGCGTGCCGTGGTTCCAATCGATCGGCGTGCCGCCGATCTACGCGCTGGCCGTCGGCGTGATGGCCGGCGGCGTGCTGCAACTCGCCGTGCAGGTGCCGGCGTTGGCGCGCGTCGGCCTGTTGCCGCGCATCGGCTTCTCGCCGTCGGCGTTGCGCGCGGCTTGGCATCACCCTGGTGTGGGCCGCATCCTCAAGCAGATGGCCCCGGCGCTGCTCGGCGTGTCCGTCGCTCAGATTTCGCTGCTCATCAACACCCAGATCGCGTCGCACGTGGGCACCGGCGCCGTGTCGTGGCTGACCTATGCCGACCGCCTGATGGAGTTTCCGACGGCGCTGCTCGGCGTGGCGCTCGGCGTCGTGTTGCTGCCTCAGCTCTCGGCTGCGCAAGCGCGCGATGACGCGACGCACTACGCGGGCCTGCTCGATTGGGGCCTGCGCCTCGTGCTGCTGCTGGCGTTGCCGTGTGCGGTGGCCTTGCTGGTGTTTCCACAGCCGCTGGTAGCGGTGCTCTACCACTACGGCGCGTTCACCGAGCGCGACGTGGCGCAGACTGTGACGGCGCTGATGGGCTACGGCGTCGGCCTGATGGGACTTGTCGGCGTGAAGATCCTGGCACCCGGTTTCTATGCACGGCAGGACATCCGCACGCCGGTGAAGATCGCCGTCGTCGTGCTGATCGCCGTGCAGGCGATGAACCTCGTCTTCGTGCCGATGCTCGGCCACGCCGGGCTGGCGCTGTCGATCGGTCTCGGTGCGCTGGTCAATGCGACCTGGCTGTTCATCGGCTTGCGCAAGCGCGGCGTGTACACACCGTCGCCGGGATGGGCTGGTTTTGCGCTGCGCGTGCTGCTGGCTTGTGCGGCGCTGGGCGGTCTGCTGTGGTGGGCCGCGCGCCGCGTCGATTGGTTGCACTCGGCGGGCTTCGTTCGCGCTGGCCTGGTGGCCGCGGCGCTCGCTGCTGCCGCGCTGATCTACTTCGGCGTGCTGTTCATTTGCGGCCTGCGCCCGCGCCAGTTCATGCGCCGCGGCTGACCGATACACTGTGACGGCTGTGACTTCACTTCTCTTCGAACGCCCGACGCCGCTCGATTACTTCGCAGCGTTGGTCGCCGACGACCAGCAGTTTTCGCAGCTCGAAGCGGCCGTGGCCGTGGCCCATGCGGTCGAGCCGGATCTGGACGTGCAGGGCGTCTTGTCGGCCATCGACGCGTTGGCGGTGAAGCTGAAAAACCGCATCGCTGCCGACACCGCGCCGCTGCAGCGCCTGCGCTTGCTGAACCGCTATTTCTTTCAGGAGCTGGGCTTTGCCGGCAACGTCAACGACTACTACGCGCCCGAGAACAGCTACCTGCACCATGTGCTCGATTCGCGGCGTGGCATCCCGATCACGCTGGCGCTGATCTACATCGAGATCGCGCAGCAGATCGGCTTGGAGGCGCGCGGCGTGTCCTTCCCCGGCCATTTCCTGATCAAGCTGAAGATGCCGCAGGGCGAGGTCGTGATCGACCCGTTCAACGGCCGCTCGCTGTCGCGCGACGATCTCGAAGAGCGCATCGAGCCGTACCGGCGGCGCCACGGCCTGGTCGGCGATGCCGAGGTGCCGCTCGGCCTGTTCCTGCAAACCGCGACGCCGCGCGCGGTGGTGGCGCGCATGCTGCGCAACCTGAAGGAGATTCACCGCGGCGCCGAAGAGTGGCCCGCACTGCTGGCCGTGATGCAGCGCCTGGTGATCCTGCTGCCGGACGATTGGGACGAGCGCCGCGACCGCGGCCTCGTGCGCGCCGAACTCGGCGACGACGACGGTGCGGTGCAAGACCTGGCGGCGTATGTCGAGCACAGCCCGGGCGCCGACGATGTGCGCGCGATCAACGATCGCATCGGCGAGTTGCGGGCCGCCGGCCGGCCGCAACTGCATTGACGCTTTCATGTCGTTGAACCCGTCTCAACGCCGCAGCCTCATCTGGTTCGCCGCCGCTGCCGGCGCGGTGCTGCTGCTGTGGCTGCTCGGCCCGGTGCTGACGCCGTTCATCGTCGCCGCGGTGCTGGCGTATGCGCTGCACCCGGCCGTCGAAGCGCTGGCCGCACGCCGCGTTCCGCGCCTGTTGGCCGTTGTGTTGGTCGAAGTGCTGGCGATCGTTGCGCTGTTGGCGCTGGTGCTGCTGATCATCCCGGTGATCGCCAAGCAACTGCCGCTGCTGCGCGACCAGATTCCCTTGCTGGCCGAGCGCGCCAACAAGACGCTGACACCGTGGCTGGCGCAGTTCGGCATCAACGTCGCGCTCGACAGCGCCAGCATCAAGGCCTTCGTGCTGAAGACGCTCGACGCCAACCTCGAAGACTGGATGGCCACCGTGCTCAGCTCGGCGCGCATCGGCGGCAGCGTGCTGCTGGCGCTGGTCGGCAATGCGGTGCTGATGCCGGTGGTGCTGTTCTACCTGCTGAGCGATTGGACGCACCTCGTCGGCCGCTTGCAGGCGCTGATCCCGCCGCGGCTGCGCGACAGTGCGCTCGGCTTCCTCGACGAGTGCGACACCGTGCTCGGCCAGTACCTGCGTGGCCAGTTGATGGTGATGGCGGTGCTGGCGCTGTACTTCAGCATCGCCTTGGCGATCGCCGGC
>JANMHY010000485.1:0-2022 GCA_031375525.1 Burkholderiales bacterium | reverse complement strand
CTAACGTCGCCCTTGGATTCGCTGCTTTGCAGGACGGCCGCAGCGACGATGCACGCACGGTGCTGCAGCGCGTGCGCTTGCAGAGCCTGCAATCCAACAAGGCGCTGCTCGGCTTCGGCTGGGCGGCGTCGAACGCCAAGCAGCACGACCAGGCGCTGGTGCCGTGGACTGAACTTGCCAGCCGCAGCGTCAGCGACGCGGCGGTGCTCGAAGCCAAGATCGCGCTGCCGTACGCCTATGCCGAACTCGGCGCGTATGGCCAGTCGCTCGACGGCTACCAACAAGCGGTGTCGCAGTTCGACACCGAGCAGGGTGCGTTGAAGGAATCGATCGTCGCCATCCAGAGCGGCAAGTTGATCGACGGCTTGAACGCGAAGAACCCGGGCACCGAAATGGGCTGGTTCTGGAACCTGACCGAGCTGCCCGAGATGCCGCATGCCGGCCACCTGACGCAGGTGCTGGCGCAACACGAGTTCCAGGAGTCGTTCAAGAACTACCGCGACCTTGTTTTCCTCGGCAACAACCTCGCGCAGTGGCGCGACAGCCTGGTCGCCTACCGCGACATGCTGGCCGAGCGGCGCAAGGCTTTCAGTCAACGGCTGCCGCAAACCGTCAGTGGCGAAAAGGGGTCGGTCGCCGACCTGGCGCGAACGCAGAGGAACCGCGCCTCGCTGGCTGCCGAACTCGACCGCGTCGAGCGCGGCGGCGACGTGATCGCTTTCGGCGACCACCGGCAAGACGCGCTGCTGCAACGGCTGGCCGACGTGCAGGCGGCGATGCAAGCGAACGACAAGGATCCCGAGATCGCGCGGCTCGCCGACAAGGTGCGCCTGCTGTCGGGATCTTTGGCCTGGGAGTTGTCGAGCCAATGGCCGGACCGGCTGTGGCAGGCGAAGAAAGCGCTGCGCGACGGCGACCGCGGCCTCGAAGAAGCGCAGGCCCGCGAATCGAGGCTGGCGAAAGCGCAGCGCGAAGAGCCGCAGCGCTGCGAGCGTTTTGCCAAGCGCATCGATGCGCTGGAAGCGCAGATCAATCTGCTGATCCCGCGCGTTGCCGCCGTCACCAAGGAGCAGCAGGACGCCGTGCAGAACATCGCCGTGGCCGAGCTGGCGGGCGCACAGCAGCGTCTGGCTGAGTACCAGACGCAGGCCCGTTTCGCACTCGCGCAGTTGTACGACCGCGCCAGCCTGGCGACGAACGCGAAGGAGGGCAGCGATGCGACTCGCCGTTAGCCTTTCGCTCGTCGCGGCGGCATGCCTCGCTGCGTGCGCCAGCAACAAGCCGCCCCCGGGCGACGATGCGCCGACGCTGGCCACGCTGTCGCAGCGCAGCGTGCCGGTCGACAAAGACCGCCGCGTGCAGAGCGACGAGACGCAAGCCATCGCCGCGTACCGCAAGTTTCTCGACAGCACGCCCAAAGCCGATCTTGCGCCGCAGCGTGCCGAAGCCATGCGCCGCCTGGGTGACCTCGAAATGGTGGCCGCGGACAACCGCAGCGCGACCAGCACCAACGGCAGCGCGCCCGACTACAAGGCGGCCGTCGCGCGCTACCAGGATTACCTCAAGGCCTACCCGAACGATCCCGACAACGACCGCGTGCTCTACCAACTGGCGCGGGCGCAGGAACAAAGCGGCGAGCTGGAAACGGCGCTGAAGACGCTCGACCGTCTGGTCGCCGCGTACCCGAACACTGCCACGCTCGAAGAAGCGCAGTTCCGCCGCGGCGAGTTGCTGTTCACGTTGAAGACCTACGCTGCTTCCGAGCAGGCCTACAACGCCGTGCTGGCGATGAACAGCCAGACGGCGTATCGCGACCGGGCCCTGTACATGCAAGGCTGGTCGCGCTTCAAGCAGGCCAAGCTCGAAGACGGTTTGCAATCCTTCTTCGGCGTGCTCGACGGCAAGCTCGCCGGCCGTGGCGATGAACCGCTGGAGAGCTTGAAGGATCTGTCGCGCGGCGACCGTGAACTCGTCGAAGACACGTTCCGCGTCATGAGTCTGTCGCTGGCCAACCTTCAGGGC
>JANMHY010000979.1:0-1821 GCA_031375525.1 Burkholderiales bacterium | reverse complement strand
GCGTCGTAGAACTCCTGCGGCGGCACCGGCTGCATCTCGGAAATGGCGCTGTAGGGGAAGGGCTCCTTGACGCTGACCGCGAACATCTGCCCGCTGCCGGCCCGGGCCAGGTCGATGGCGGTGTTGATGGCCTTGGTGGTGATGTCGGAACCGTCGGTGGGGACGAGGATACGTTTGAACATGGTGGCGGCCTCCGTGTTGACACTGCACGACTGTGCTGTGCGAAGCGTAGACCTTGCTTGCGCCACGTCAACCTTTTGCTTGGGGTCTCGCCGGATCGCTCGACCATTCGCTCCACGATCCTGGGTACAGCGTGCCCAGCCCCAAGCCGGCGTGCGCGGCCGCGAGCAGGTTGTGACACGCGGTGACGCCGGAGCCGCAGTAGTGCACCGCGTCGCCCGCGGCCAGCAGCGGCTGCCATTCGGCACGCAAGGCGGCAGCGCTCTTGAAGCGGCCGTCCGCGGCCAGGTTGTCCTTGAAGCAGCGGTTGCGGGCGCCGGGGATGTGGCCGGGCGCGCGGTCCAGCGGTTCGACCTCGCCGCGAAAGCGCTCGCCGGCGCGGGCATCGATCAGGTTCAGGCGGCCGAGGCCGGCGCGTACGGCCACAGCATCGAGCGTCGCCGCCGCGGGGGCGTGCAGCGGGTAGGGCGCAGCATTCGCGGGCGCCGTCGCGCTCGTCAGGGTCGCGCCGCCGGCGGCACGCCACGCCGCCACGCCGCCATCGAGCACGGCCACGTCTTCATGGCCGAGCCAGCACAGCAGCCACCAGGCACGCGCCGCATAGGGGCCGCCCTGCGCGTCGTAGGCAACCACGGGCGTTGCCGGGCCGATGCCGCAGGCACCGAACATGGTTGCGAGCGCGGCGCGCCCGGGCAGCGGGTGGCGACCGTTGCTGCCGTTCTTGGGCCCCGACAGATCGTCGTCGAGGTGCAGGTAGTGGGCGCCCGGCAGATGCGCGGCCTGCCACGCGCGGCGGCCGGCCTCGGTGTCGGCGAGGTCGAAGCTGCAATCGAGCAGCACGGGCCGCTGCGTGGTTTGCAGTTGTGCCATCAGGTCGGCGGCGGAGATCAGCGTCTTCATCGCGGTCAGCTTTCGTTGGGAGGCGGCGTGTTCGCGGTGTCACGCACACGCAGCAGCGTGGCGTACAGGCCGGCGCCGACGATCAGCACCATGCCGGCGACGGCCGACAGCGTGACCGCATCATCGAACAACAGCACACCAAAGACAAACGAGAAGACGATGCCCAGGTACTGCAGGCTGGCGTTGGCCAGCGTGCGGCCGATGCGGTAAGCGCGCGTCATCATCATCTGCGCGACTGTGGCGAGCAGGCCGATCGCCAGCAGCAGGGCCAAGCCGCGCGGCGTGTGTGCGCTGGCGCCGCGGATCAGCATCCACAGCGTGCCGGCCGCCAGGCCGCCGAGGGAGAAATAGAAGACGATGCGCTCTTCCGGCTCGCCGGCGCGGCCGAGCGCGGTGACCTGGAGGTACGCCAGCGCGGCCAGCATGCCTGAGAGCAGCCCGACGAGGCCATGCCACAACTGCTGTTGATCGACGGTCGGCCGCAACACCAGCGCGACGCCGGCAAAGCCGAGCAGCACCGCCGCCACCAGCCTGCCATCGATACGCGCTGCGCCCACCAACACGCCGCCGCCGATCAGGAACAGCGCCATCCACACGGATGACATGTAGTTCAGCGTCATCGCCGTGGCCAGCGGCAGGCCGCCGATCGCAGAGAACCACAGCATCAGCGCAATGACGCCGCTGGCGCTGCGCCAGAAATGCATCGCCGGGATTGTCGTCGCCAACGGGACGCCGCGAACG
>JANMHY010000978.1:0-9710 GCA_031375525.1 Burkholderiales bacterium | reverse complement strand
CCGGTCATGACTTCGACGCCGCGCCCGCCGTGGGCTTTGAATTCCGAGAACAGCGCGTACTCCTCGGTCGGCGTGAAGCGGCTGTAGCGCGCCGGGTGGGCGATCACGGCCACGCCGCCGGCACGTGAGATCCAGCCGACGGCGTCGCCGAGCCTGGCCCAGCGGTGCGGCACGAAGCCGGGCTTGCCGTCGGTCAGGTAGCGCCGAAAAACTTCGTTGGTGTCGTTGCAGTGGCCGGCTTCGACGAGAAAGCGCGCGAAGTGCGTGCGCGAGATCAGCTCCGGGTTGCTGACGTACTTGAGCGCGCCTTCATAGGCGCCCTTGATGCCGACCTGCGCCAGCCCCGCGGCCATGTCGCGCGCGCGTTCCTCGCGGCCGCCGCGAGTTCGGGCAAGACCGTCGCGCAGTTCAGTGCTTTGGTCGTCGAAGCCCAGACCGACGATGTGCACCGTCTCGCCGGCAAAGCTGACCGAAATTTCGGTGCCGGTGAGGTAGGCCATGCCGTTGGCGTGTGCGGCGGCACGTGCGCGCTGCTGGCCGCCGATCTCGTCGTGATCGGTCAGCGCCCAGAGCTCGACACCGTTGGCCGCAGCACGCGCGGCGATGGCTTCGGGTTCGAGCGTGCCGTCGGAGACCGTCGAGTGGCAGTGCAGGTCGGCATTCGTCAGATGGATGAGCGTATGCGGGGAAGAGAAGGTCGTCACGGCTCGATTGTCCCACCGTGGCGCAATGCAGGCCGGGTTTGCGCGGGCTGCGACCCTGGCCGCGGCTGGCATATAACCTGCCGCATGAGATCGCACTACACAGCGGGGCTGCTGGCCGTCCTGGCAATACAAGCCGCCGCTCAATCCGAGACGACGCCTTCGCAGCAGACGATCATCGTCACCGGCTCGATCGCCGAGCGCAACGCGCAGGATGCGCCGTATGCGATCGGCAGCGTCGATGCGAGCACGTTGCGATCCTCGGGGCCGATGGTCAATTTGTCGGAAGCGATGGCGCGCGTGCCCGGCCTCGTCGTCGCCAACCGCAACAACTATGCGCAGGACTTGCAGATCAGCTCGCGCGGCTTCGGCGCCCGCGCCGGCTTCGGCGTGCGCGGCGTGCGCCTGTACACCGACGGCATTCCGGCGTCGATGCCCGACGGCCAGGGCCAGGTCAGCCACTTCGATCTGGCCAATGCACAGCGTGTCGAGGTGCTGCGCGGGCCGTTCTCGGTGCTCTATGGCAACAGCTCGGGCGGCGTCATCGCGGCGTTCAGCGCGCCGGTGCGCGCCGGGCAGTTCGAAACCGGCCTCGACCTCGGCCGGTTCGGTCTGCGGCAATGGCGCGTCACGGCCGCGGCGCCGCTCGGCGACGGTTTCGAAGCGCGCGTCGGCGCGTCGGGTCTGGAGTGGGACGGCTTTCGTCCGCAAAGCTCAGCCAGCAAAACCTCGGCCAACGCACGCCTGGCGTGGCAGGGCGAGCGCGACCGCGTGATCGTGCTGGCCAGCGTGCTCGACCAGCCGGCCGACGATCCGCTCGGCCTGACGCGCGCGCAATTCGACGCCGACACGACTCAGACGACGCCGCAAGCCACGCAGTTCGACACGCGCAAGACGCTCGGTCAGCAGCAGGCGGGCGCGCGCTGGACGCACCGCTTTGCCAACGCCGGGCCGCTGGCCGACAGCGCCGTCACCGCGTACTTCGGCGAGCGCTCGGTGACGCAGTGGCTGGCCATTGCCGCCGGCACGCAGAGCAACCCGCGGCACGGCGGCGGCGTGATCGACTTCGACCGCACGTACGACGGCGTCGATGCGCGTCTGACCTGGCGCTTCGGCGAAGCTGCGCTCGTCACCGGCGCGGCGATCGAGCGCCAGCGCGACAACCGTCGCGGTTTCCTCAACTACACCGGCACGCCGGCCTCGCCGACCTACGGCGTGATCGGCGCGCTGCGCCGCGACGAGCACAACACGGCGACGACGCGCGATGTCTATGCGCAGGCCGAACTGCCGCTCGGCGAATCGTTTGCGGTCAGCGGCGGTGTGCGCGCCGGCAAGGTCAAATTGGATGCGTCCGACAACTACCTCGCCAACGGCGACGACTCCGGACGGCGCGACTTCAGCTACACCAACCCCGTGCTCGGCGTGCGCTGGCAACTCGCGCGCGGCTTGAACCTGCATGCGAGTGTGGCCCGCGGCGTCGAGTCGCCGACGCTCGGCGAGCTCGCCTACCGCACCGACGGCAGCGGCGGCTTCAACACCGCGCTGCAGCCGCAGAAGAGCAAGCAGGCCGAAGTCGGCGTCAAGTGGCGCGGCATGGACGGCGCGCTGGCGCTCGACGCGGCGCTGTTCCGCGTCACCGTCGATGACGAGATCGGCGTCGCCACCAACGCCGGCGGCCGGCAGAGTTTCCAGAACGTCGGCCGCACGCTGCGCGAGGGCGCCGAGGTCTCGCTGGCCTGGCGCTTCACACCGCAGTGGCGCACGCAATGGGCGCTGACGCTGCTCGACGCGACCTACCGCGACGGCTTTCTGGCCTGCGCCGGCATCCCGTGCACTGCACCGAACGTGCCGATTCCGTCGGGCAACCGCATCGCCGGCACGCAGCGCGGCCTGGCCTTTGCCGAACTGGCGTGGCAACCGCGGGCCAACACCGAACTCGGTATCGAAGTGCGCAAGGCCTCGCCGCTGATGGCCAACGACAGCAACACCGAAGCCGCGCCCGGCTACACGCTGCTGGCGCTGCGCGCGGTGCAGCGCTACAAGCTGCCGGAGAACTTTCAGCTCGAGTTGCTGGCGCGGTTGGACAACGCAACCGACAAAGCGTTTGCTGGCAGTGTGATCGTCAACGATGCCAATGGCCGCTTTTATGAAACCGGTGCGCCGCGCGCGTGGTTGTTTTCGATGAGGTTTTCGCGTGCGTTCTGATGTCTTGCGTCGAGGGTCGTCGTCTGCAGCGCTCACTCGTCGTTGCAAAGCCTCGCCCCAAACCCAGCTTCGTTTTGCGCCTAGATTGGGCGCTTTCTGGGGCCTCACGCGGGGCGATATGAATGTCAACACACCCTAGAACTGCCAACGCACGCCGAGCGCCAGCGCGCGCGGGGCACCGGGCGCCACGAACACGGCGTTGCTGTCGTCGCCGGTGTAGCGGCCCTGGGCGTCGAACACGGTCTGGCCGATGGCGCCGTAGCTGGCGTGGCTGCGGTCCAAGGCGTTGGTGACGCGCGCGAACAGCTCCAGCCCCTGGCTCGATGGCGGCTTCCAGCTCGCGCGCAGGTTGAGCAGCGCATAGCCGGCCAGTCCGAAGTCCACGCGCTGCGGATTGGCGTCGTCGCTGCGTCCGTCTTCGTTGCCGGCGACGACGCGGCGCGACAGCGCCTGCAGATCGGCACCGAGGCTCATACCGTGGCCGGCGCGCCAATCGACGCTGGTCTTGAACAACTGTCGCGGCAGCCCGGCAACGCGTGTGCCCGGCGTGATCTGCACGTTGCGCGTGCCCAGGCGCAGCGTGCCGTCGGCGCGGTAGGTGGCTTGCAGTGCGCTGTAAGCCAAGCCCAGATCCCAGTTGCCGAGACGCTTCGACAGCTCGAGATCCAGGCCCTGGTTGCGCGTGCGCGGAAAGTTCTGGAAGTAGCCGAGCTGCCCGACCACGCTGACGCTGCGAAACAGAATGTCGTCGCGGCTGTCGGTGCGAAACAGCGTCAACGAGCCGCGCCCGTCGTCGGCGTTGCCGAAGCGCAGGCCGGTCTCGGTGGTGACAGCCACGACCTGCTTCAGGTACGGGTCGGACTGCAGGCCTGCCGGCAAGCGGCACGGTTGCGCGGCGTCGGCGCAGCCGAGCTCGATGACGGTGGGCACGCGGTTGTTGCGCGCCATGTTGACGAACAGCGTCGGCCCGTTCTCCAGACGATGCGCAACACCGAGCGCCGGGTTGGCGCTGCGGTAGCTGAAGCGTTCGCGCGGCTGTTCGGTGGCGATGCTCGTATCGTCATCCACCGTCGTCAGCGTGTTCGTCACGCGTGCGTGGTTGATCCGCAGCGTGCCCGTGACATGCGTGCGCGGCGCGACGCGCCAGGTGTCGGTGGCATAGACGCCGAGCGCGCGGCTGTTGCCGCGCACAGCGGCGCTCAGCTCGGCCGGCTCGCTCAGCGCCACCACGCCGCGCGAACCGTCGAACACGGCCTCCTGCTCGGTCTGATCGAAGCGCACGCGCGCTGCATCGATGCTCGCGCCGACCTGCCACTGGTGGTCGCCGCTGCGGCGTGACAGCGCCAGCGCTGCACCGATGGCGCGCTGGCGTGCATCGAGCCGGTTGAACGAGGCGGTGACGGGCGTGCCGTCGATCACCGCCGTGGTGTCCTGCGCCTCGTCGCCATTGACGCCGCGCCGGCGCGTGTTGCGTGCATACGCCAGCGCTTCGAAGGTGGCTTCGTTGTCGATCGACTGGCGCCACTTCAGGCTGGCCTGGTTGACGCTGTTGCGCGTCTCGTCCGGAAAGTTGTACACCGCACGCGGCTGCAACGCGCCGAGGTCCGGCGTGCGCGCGCCGCTGTCGTCGAAGGTGAATTGCGGCGTCAGGTTGTTGCCGACGAGCTTGCTGCGGCCGAGCAGCAGGTTGAGCGAAAGTTCACCGGCGTCGCTGCCGTGCGCGAGCTTGGCCACCACGTTGCCCAGGCGGCTCGGCGAGTGCTCGCGCCAGCCGGTCTCGTCGAACAACCCAATGCCGACGTAGTGGCTCCAGCCGCCGGCATGCTGTGCGCCGTGCGACAGCGATGCCGTCTTGCGCGAGAAACTGCCCAGCATCGCCTCGCCGCGCAGCCCCGGCGCCGAAGCGCCGCTGGCGGTGGTGAACGACAGCGCGCCGCCGAGGCTGTTCAATCCAAACGCCGGGTTGGCGCCCGGCACGAGCGACATCGAGTCGATCGCGAACTCGGGAATCAGATCCCAGTTGATGACGTCGCCGAACGGCTCGTTGACGCGCACACCATCGACATAGACCGACAAGCCCTGCGACGCGCCGAGCACGCCCGAAGCGCGAAAGCCGCGGAAGGTGAGGTCGCCCTGGAAGGGGCTGCCCTGGATGTCGTTGACTTGCATGCCGGGCAGGCGGCGTGCCATGTAGTCGGTGGCGTTGTCGGCCTGCGCGGCGTCGAGCGTGCCGCGGCGCACCACCTGCGTGTTGTACGGCAGCAGATCGCGCGAGATGCCTTGCCCCGGCAACGGCGAGGTGCCGATGATCTCGATCTGCTGCGTGCTCGGTGGCGCGTTTGTTTGCGTATTCGTTTGCGCATGGGCCAGCGCCGCGCAGGCCAGCGCCGCAGCGCCGAGCGTGACTGGCTTCGAACGTGTGTGCGCCATGAGCAAGTCCTTGTCTGTTCTGATGATGAACAATGCTGCCGCGGCCGTGCCTCGAATCGGTCAGGAAAACTTCCCGACCTCGACGCCGTGGCCTCAGGATTTCCCGCATGAACGATCCGACCGTCGCGGCCGCAGCGCCGCTCGAGCTGCCGCGCCTGGTGATGCGTCGTGCCTCCTGGGTGGCGCTGGCGGCTTTGCTGCTCGCTCTGGCGCTGGGCTTGTGGCGCAGTGTGGCCGACATCGATGAAGAGACGCGCAGCGCGATGGCCCTGGCCACCGCGCTGACGGGCATCGTCGATGGCGCCGAGCGCGATGAAGCCGAGTTGCAGGCCACGCTGGAGCGGCTGCGCGGCGATGAGGGCCTGCGGCACATCCGGCTGACGCTGCACGACGCGCAGTCGCGCCTGGTCTTCGACTCGGCCGCGGCCACGCCGGCGCATGACACTGCGCCGGCCTGGTGGGGTTGGCTCGACCGGCCATGGCAACGCGACACGGCGCCGCCGTCGCAGCGCATCAACCTGCCGCGGCCGACAGGCGCCGACTGGAGCCTGCACGTCAGCCCGGCGCGCGACAGCGAGCGCCGCGAGGCCCTGTCGGGTCTGGTGCAGATGCTGCTGATGGTGGCTGCGGGCAGCGCGGCCATGCTGGCCGTCATGGCGTGGAACATGCGCCGCGCCTTCGCGCCGTTGCGCAGCCTGGTCGATGCGATCGAGGGCATGCGCAGCGGCAGCACGAATCCGACGACCGCGTTGGCCACGCCGATGCCGATCCGCGAGCTGCAGTCGATCTCGCAGGCCTTGCACGGTCTGCAGCAGGCGCTGCACGGCGAGGCCACGCAGCGGCGCCTGCTCAGCCAGCAACTGCTGACCTTGCAGGAAGACGAGCGCCAGCGCCTGGCGCGCGAACTGCACGATGAGTTCGGCCAGCAGCTCACTGGCCTGCGCGTCGATGCGGTCTGGCTGGCGCAGCGCCTGGCGCACGAGCCGCAGCAGCAGCGCGTGGCGCAGGCCATCGCCGAGCGCTGCGCTGCGATCCAGCAGGACATCCGCTCGCTGCTGACGCGGCTGCAGCCGCTCGCCGCCAGCGCCGGCCACGAACCGGCCTCGCGCCTGGCCGAGCTGCTGCAAGCGCTGGTGCACGGCTGGGGGCGCAGCGCAACGCAGACCTGCGCCTTCGAGCTGCGCCTGGTGACGCTGCATGCGGGTGGCCGCGAGGCCGCGTGGCCCGGCAGTGATGACGACGCCGCGCTGTTGCCGCGTGAGCTGGCGCTGGCGATCTACCGCATCAGCCAGGAAGCGCTGACCAATGTCGCCCGCCATGCGCGGGCCACGCGCGCCGTGCTGTCGCTGGCGTGGCGTGTCGATGCCGACGGCTGCGCGCAGGCCATCGATTGGTCTCTCAGCGACGATGGCGTCGGCCTGCCCGACCCGGCGCAGGCGCTGCAACGCGGCACCGGTCTGGCGGGTTTGAAAGAGCGCGCGTGGGCGCAGGGAGCCGAGCTCGAGTTCGGCGCTGCCCAACCCCGCGGCCTGCGTTTGGCCGCGCGCTTTGCCATCCGCGGCACGGCATGAGCCGCAACGAGGACGCCATCGGCGTGATGCTGGTCGACGACCACGCCGTCGTGCGCGAAGGCTACCGCCGTCTGCTCGAATCCGAGGCCGGCATCCGCGTTGTCGGCGAGCATGCCGATGCCGAATCGGCTCAGGCTGCGCTGGAGCGCATGCCCGACGGCAGCGTGCGCGTGATCGTGCTCGACCTGTCGATGCCCGGCCGCGGCGGGCTGGCGCTGGCGCGGCGCATTGGCGCACGCTGGCCGGCGCTGCGCGTGCTGGTGTTCAGCATGCATGACCAGGCGGCCACCGTGGCCCAGGCGCTGCAGGCGGGCGTTGCTGGCTACATCACCAAGACCAGCGAGCCGCAAGCGCTGGTGCAGGCGGTGCGCCGCGTTGCGGCCGGCGAGTCGCGTGTGCTCTCGGCCGACGTGGCGCGCCAGCTCGCCGCGCCCGACACCCGGGCGCCGCACCGGCAGTTGAGCGCGCGCGAGTTCGATGTGCTGCAAGGGCTGCTGCAGGGCGCCGGCCTCGACGCCATCGCGCAGCGCCTGTGCATCAGCCCGAAGACCGTGTCCAACGTGCAGACGCAGATCCGAGCCAAGCTCGGCGTCGCCAACGGCATCGAGCTCTTGCACTATGCGCGGCTGCACCGCCTGCTTCAGGACTGAACGCGGCTGGCTTCAGCGCAACGCCGACGGCCGCACATCTGTGCGGCCGTCGGACCAGCAAATCACTGACTTACTGCTTGGTAGCAGCAACCACGTCTTGCGCCTGGACGGCGCGCAAACCGGCGTTGCGGATCTGCGCCAGCTGCTCCGCCGACGGGCGGCTCTTGCCGTCGTAGCTGCTCGTCACGCCCAGGCGAGTGGCTTCAACGGCTTCGGCATGGACTCGAGCGCGGGGCAGGCTCGACACGAAAGGAGTCGAGGTCGGGTCGAGTTGCTCTTCATGGCTGAGCGGGCTGCGCAGGCGCTCGTCACGTGCGTCGATCGCAGCTTTGCGCACCTCGGCACGGTTCAAAACGCTCGTGTTGGGCGCCGGCACCAATGGATCCTGCACCGGGTCGGCGCTGGCCAAAGGCGCAACGGCGAGGACGGCGGCGGCGACGGCGGACTGCAGGGCGATGATGGAGAAAGTGCGGTTCATTTGAAACTCCTTGCTTTTCAGCGCTGGATGGGTTGACCACGAAAGCAAAGGGCTTCGGGTCTGCTGCCGGGGGTCAGTGCTCTGAACCGCGACAACATGGACTGAACTTTCGGCGCAGCGACCGCGCGCTGCCTTGCGCCTGGATTACGAATTCGTAATCCAATACGGGTCTGCTTTCTGTCAGCATCCCAGTCATGTATTCGCGGCGCTCCACACTATGAAACTGCTCGTCGTCGAGGACGACAAGCGCTTGTCCGACTACCTCGTCAAGGGGCTCGGCGAGAACGGCCATGTCGTCGAGGTGGCTGCCGACGGCATCGAGGGCCGCCGCCTGGCGTTGGGCGGCGAGTACGACCTGGTGCTGCTCGACGTGATGCTGCCCGGCGTCGATGGCTTCGGCGTGTTGAAGGCGCTGCGCAGCGCCAGCGGCGCGGCGGCACACACGCCGGTGCTGATGCTGACCGCGCGCGACAAGATCGAGGACCGCGTGCGCGGCCTCGAAGACGGCGCCGACGATTACCTCGTCAAGCCGTTCGCGTTTTCCGAACTGCTGGCGCGCATCGGCGCGCTGTCGCGCCGCGCGCCGACCAACGGCGCGACCGCGCAGGCCACGGTGCTGCAGGTCGCCGACCTCGAGGTCGATCTGGTCGCGCGCCGTGCGGTGCGCGCCGAGCAGCGCCTGGACCTGACGGCCAAGGAGTTCGCGCTGCTGGCGCTGCTGCTGCGCCGGCGCGGCCAGATTTTGTCGCGCACCACCATCGCCGAGCAGGTCTGGGACATGCACTTCGACAGCAGCACCAACGTCGTCGAGGTGGCCGTGCGCCGCCTGCGCGCCAAGATCGACGACGCCTTCCCGGTCAAGCTGCTGCACACCGAGCGCGGCATGGGTTACGTGCTGGAGGACCGGTCTTGAACAACATGGGCCCGAGCTATTCGATCAGCGGCCGGCTGGCGCGGCGCGTGGCGTTGCTCGTCGGCGTGGCGTTGACGGTGATCGTGGCGCTGATCTATGCCACCACCGCGATGCTGATGCAGCACAAGCAGGCCAGCGAGCGTACGCAGAAGATCATCATCATCAGCGACCTGGCGCGCGAGGCCGCCAGCGAGGGTGGGCCGGTCGCAGTGCAGCGCATGCTGGCGGCGATGGCGCAGCGCCGCCCTGGCACGCGGCTCGAGGTGCGCCACGCCGACGGGCGCGTCTTCTACGCCGACCCCGACGAGGCGCCGTTTCGCGTCGCCGACAGCGACCTGCGCGAGGCCTTCGCGCTCGACCTGTCGGCTTTCGGCGGCGAGCGTCTCGCGGCTACGTTGGCCATCGATTGCGTGCACGACTCGAAAATGATGCGCAGCCTGGCGCTGTTCCTGTTCTTCGTGCCGCTGGTCGGCGGCGGCGTCGTTGGCGCGGGCACGGCGTGGCGCGTCAAGCGCGAACTGCGGCCACTACAGCAACTCGCCAAGCAGACCCAGGGCATCTCGGCCGACCGCCTCGACCAGCGCCTGGTGCTGCCGGTGGCCGCGGCCGAGCTGCAACCGTGGATCGCGCAGTTCAACGCGCTGATGGACCGCCTGCAGGCGGCGATCGAACAGCTCGACGCCTTCAACGCCGACGTCGCGCACGAGATGCGCACGCCGATCGCGGCGCTGATGGGAAACATCGAAGTCTCGCTGTCGCGCC
>JANMHY010000971.1:0-3906 GCA_031375525.1 Burkholderiales bacterium | reverse complement strand
GTCGTCGCCCGCGGCGGCGTGCTGCGCCATGTGCACCAGCAGGTCGAGGTGCTCGAGCAGGACGAGCAGGGCCGCGCGGTGCGCCTGGCCGGTGCGGTGCACGACATCACGCGGCGCAAGGACGCCGAGGAGCAGGTGCGCCGCCTGGCCTACTTCGACACGCTGACCGGCCTGCCCAACCGGCTGCTCTTCACCGAGCAGCTGATCAAGGCGGTGGCCCAGGCCGAGCGCAGCGGCGAGCAGTTGGCGATCATGTTCATCGACCTCGACGACTTCAAGCGCGTCAACGACACCCTCGGCCACGGCGCCGGTGACGACCTGTTGAAGCAGATCGGCGCCCGGCTGGCGAGTTCGATCCGCGGCCTCGACCTGTTGACGCGCAGCGGCCTCGAAGGCAGTGGCAGCACGCTGGCCCGCCTGGGCGGCGACGAGTTCATCGTCCTGCTCAACAACGTCCAGGAAGCCGTCGATGCGGGCTCGGTGGCGCGCCGCCTGGTGGCTGCGCTGGCCGAGCCGGTGACGGTGCTGGGCAACGAGCTCTACGTCAGTTGCAGCGTCGGCGTGGCCACCTTCCCCGGCGACGGCACCGACATCGAAACGCTGCTGATGAATGCCGACACGGCGATGTACCGCGCCAAGGAAGCGGGCCGCGGCGGCTTCCAGTTCTACGACCGCTCGATGAACGCCAGCGCCCGCGCGCGCCTGCAGATGGAGACGATGCTGCGCCGCGCCGTCGAGCGCAACGAGTTCGTGCTGCACTACCAGCCGCGCGTCGATCTGGCCAGCGGCCACATCGTCGGCGCTGAAGCGCTGATCCGCTGGCAGCATCCGGAGCGCGGCCTCTTGCCGCCGAAGGAATTCATCCCGCTGGCCGAAGAAGCGCACCTGGTGATTCCGATCGCCGAGTGGGTGATCGCGGCGGTGTGCAAGCAGGTCGCGGCCTGGCAGGCGGCGGGCCTGCGGCCGATTCCGGTGGCGGTCAACCTGGCCGCGCCGCACCTGCGCGAGCGCGCGCTGCCCGAGCTGGTCGAGCGCGTGCTGCGCGAGCATGCGCTGCCGTCGTCGCTGCTCGAAATTGAAGTCACCGAATCGATCTTGATGCACGACCCGGAGTTGAGTCTGGCCAATGCGAAGCGCCTGGCCGAACTCGGCGTCAAGCTGTCGATCGACGACTTCGGCACCGGCTACTCGTCGCTGTCCTACCTGAAGCGGCTGCCGATCGCCTCGCTGAAGATCGACCAGTCCTTCGTGCGCGACATCGCCACCGATCCGGACGACGCCGCCATCATCACCGCCATCATCGCCATGGCGCACAGCCTGAACCTGCGCGTCGTTGCCGAAGGCGTTGAGACCGAAGCCCAGCGCGCCTTCCTGAAGGCCCACGGCTGCGACGAGTTCCAGGGCTTCCTGTTCGGCCACCCGGTCGGCGCGGCCGAGTTCGCGCGCGCGATGACGCGGCTGCACCCCGATCTGATCGCCCCCGCGCTGGTCTGAGCGCAGCTCAGCGTTGCCGCTCAACGCCGGGGCGCGACCGGCTCGCTTCGTCCCAGGTTGGGCCGTCGAACCAGGCGTCGCCTTGCAGCGCGGCGCGCAGCATCGGCAGCGCTTCCAGACCCCAGAACAGCCGGCCTTCGAGTGCGAACGTCGGCACGCCGAAGACGCCGAGCGTGATCGCTTTTTCGGTATTGGCACGCAACTCGGTCTTGACGTCGTCCGAAGCCGCATCGCGGGCCGGCGCGAGCTCGCGCGCCAACGCTTCGATGCGCGCCGCATCGCCCGCATCCGCACCGCCACGCCAGACATGGCGCATCACCGCTTCGACAACATGCCGGTTCGGCCCGGCAGCGACGCACAGGCGCAGCAGCGGCAGCGGGTTGAACGGGTGCACGGCCGGCATCTGCAAGGCGATGCCGTGCTGGTGGGCGAGCCAGGCGATGTGGCGGTAGGTCCAGGCGCGCTTGGGCGGGGTCTCGGCCGGGCCCTTCTGGCCCCAGTGCCGCAGCAATCCGGCGAACAGCAGCGGCCGGTACTGCACCGTGTAGCTGCACCCGGCCAGGGCCTGCGGCAGATGTTCGAAGGCCAGGTACGCGAACGGTGAGATCGGATCGAACCAGAAAACGATCGGCTTCATGTCAGCTTTCATCGATGACGCTGCGCGCGCGGCCGGCCGCCTTGGCGGCGTAGAGCGCGGCGTCGGCGCGGCGCACGAGGGCCGCGCCGTCTTCGCGCTGTCGTGCATCGAGCATCGCCACGCCGATCGACAGCGTGACCTGCACGGCGGTGGGCGAGGCGCCGTGCGGCAGCGCCAGCGTGGCCATCGCGCTGTGGCAGCGCTCGGCCACCGTGGCCGCCGCGGAGCGGCTGGCATGCGGCAGCAGCAGCGCGAACTCTTCGCCGCCGTGACGCGCCACCAGTTCGCCCGGGCGCCGCGCCTGTTGCGCCAGCACCGCAGCCACGGCCTGCAGCGCGATGTCGCCCTGCGGGTGGCCGAGCAGGTCGTTGTAGTGCTTGAAGTGATCGATGTCGACCATCAGCAACGCCAGCTCGGTGCCATGGCGGTGCGAGCGCTGCACCTCTTCGGCCAGGCGCAGGTCGAAGCGGCGGCGGTTGGCCAGCCCGGTCAGCGCGTCGGTGGTCGAGAGCTGTTCGAGTTGGGCATTGGCCTGCTGCAGCGCCGCCGCCGCGGCCTCGAGGTCTTGCCGCGTGCGCACCAGCGCCGTGACGTCGGTGCGCACGCCGGCCACACCGCCGCCGCGCGTGCGCCGCTCGTCGATGCGCAGCCAGCGGTTGCCCGGCAGCTCCTGCAGCACGGCCTCGCCATCGGGCTCGCGGTGGCGGCGCAGGCGTTCGGCCAGCCAGGCCTCGTGTTCGCTCTCGGTGCCGCCGGCCTGCGGATACTGGCCGCGCTCGAGGCCGTAGCGCAGGATGGCTTCGAAGCTGGCGCCGATGACCATCGCCGGCGCGCTGGCGCGATAGATGTCGCGGTAGGGCCGGTTGCACAGCAGCAGCCGGTCCTCGCTGTCGAACAGCGCAAAGCCGTCCGACAGGGCCTCGATGGCGTCGTCGAGCAGCGCGTGGTCACTGGCCGCGCGGTCGTGGGCGGCGCGCAGCTCCTCGCGCTGCTGCACGCCTTCGGTGGCGTCCAGGCGCACGGTGACGAGGCCGCCGCGCGGCATCGGCGTTTCGTAGATCTGGTACCAGGCGCCGCTGGGCGCCTGCTGCAGGCGCGGCGCGCTCGACTGGCCACGGCGCTGCAGACGCTCGGCCAGCCATTGCTCCTCGCATCCCAGTGCATCGGGCACCTTGCCACGCGCCACCGCGTTGCGCGCCAGGGCCTCGAAGGTCTCGCCGAGCAGGGTTCTGCCCTGCATGTGCGGGTAGAGCTGCAGCATGCGCTGGTTGAATAGCACCAAGCGGTCGCTGCGGTCGTAGATCTCGACGGCCGCCGGCATGGCCTCGATGGCGTCGCTCATCTGCTGGTGGGCGCGCTCGGCCTCGCGGCGCGCGGCATCGAGCGCGCGCTGGTTCTCGACCAGCTCGGTGATGTCGATCGAAAAACCGAGGCGGCTGCCGTCGGGCAGGCGCTGCTCGGTGATGCGCCGCCAGCGGCTGTCGGCCATCTCGCGCAGGAACGAGCGCCCTTCCTCGCCGCGGTGCTGGGCCACGCGCTCGGCGATCCACGATTCTTCGCGGCCGACGGCCTCGGGCACCAGGCCGCGCAGCACGCGCGTGCGCAGCAGTTCCTCGAACGGCATGCCGCGCGTCGTCAAGCCGTCTTCGAGCTGGTAGAGGCTGCGGAACTCGGCGTTGGTCAACACCAGCCGGTCGTCGGCGTCGTAGAGCACGATGCCGGCCTGCATGGCGTCGAGCGTGTGCTGCCAGCGCCGACGCTCGCCGTCGGTGGCG
>JANMHY010000958.1:0-2787 GCA_031375525.1 Burkholderiales bacterium | reverse complement strand
GGCCACCGCAACGTGCAGGCGCTCAAGGCCGCGGCCAAGTCCACCGCGAGTGCTGCTGCGCCCTCGCCGCACCGCTGGCACGGCCCGAAACATCCGCTGCTCAGCGCCGCCGCCGACCGCACGCTGCGCGTCTTCGATGCGCCAGGCCGGCTGCTGCGCTGGCCGAGCAAGCGGCCCGAGCAGGTGCTGGCGCTGTGGTGCCTGTGGATGGCCTTCGACGGCAAGCGCCGGTACAGCGAGCGCGAAGTCAACGAGGTGCTCAACGCCCACCACGCCTTCGGCGACCATTGCCTGCTGCGGCGCGAGTTGGTGGAGGTGAAGCTGCTCGAACGCACACCCGGCGGCGAGCGGTACCGCAAGCTCGCGGCGCGGCCCAACGAGGAGACGGCAGCGCTGCTGCGCGCCGTGCGAGCGCGCGCGGGTTGAGGGGCCCAAGAAGCCACACCTCATACCCTATGGTCATAGATGAAACGTCTGACTTTCGAAGCCACGATTCGAACGCTATCCACATGGCGAGGGTTGATCAGAATGTTGTCCTCTTCATCGATGATCACAGAAGGAACTGCCAACAATGCCGACGTCCCGGCCTTCAGCCAAGTCGAACCCTCGTTGCGCGACACGATCCCCTCGGGAATCGCATTCCACCCCACAGGCGGCGGCCGGCTGAGCATCTGTCGCGCCGCCCAGACGTCATCCGGCACGTCGATCCGCACCAGAAAGCGGTTCCACGGCAATGCTGCTCCACGGCCGAAATGCGCGCGCGTCTCCCAGGCCGCGAGAGAGATCGAGGTGGCTGCGTAGGTGACAAGTTCACCAGGGTGATTCCAGCGCGCACCCTTGCTGGCTGCACCTTTGCCGCTCATGTCGTCAGCGGTCCAGGTTGGCGTGTCGGAAGCGACGCGCCAGAGGTGCACCGTCACGCCGGCAACCCGCCACGCATCCGCTCCAGAACCAGCTCGACCGCGCGCTGACCTTCAGGATTGCGCAACATCTCGGCGGGTGTCTTGTTCCCGAGCTCGGGCAGCGGTTCGCGCATCCAACCTGCCACCCAGGTGTCCAGGTCGAACTCGGCCAACCGCTGCGGATCGCCGCTTTCCTCCAGAAGCCGACGCAGCGTGGCCATCACACGCAGGAAGCCCATCACGCGATGGCCCGCCGCATCCGGCAATGGCTCGCGAGCCTCATCCTTGCGTCGGTAGGTGGTCTGCGACACGCCGATCACGTCCATCACATGTGTGGCTGCCTCGCCGGTCGCTCCAGCGATCACGTCCACCATGTAGGTCGGCACGCCGGACTCGACCGCGTCGTACAAAACGATTCCTGGTGACGCTCTTACCCGATCGACCAACTCATGGAAGGCTTTGCGCGAGGATTGCTGGCTGGCGTTGTGCCGCTTGAACTCGATCAGCCAGAACTGCTTCGGGTCGCGGATCACGATGTCTGCGGCAAGTGACCGCGTGGACGCTTTTCTGAGGGGCTTGTGGGCCGTGGACGTGGTTGGCATGGCGGGCACCGTTTGGTTGTATCGGTTGATCCAAATGGTACACCGTCCTCGCGGAACGGCATAGTGCCTCGCATACAAGCGGTCGGCAGTCACCCAGGTCGTTGCCAGCGAGAGCGCTAAACCTGCCAGCAGACATCTTCAGTCTCGGTGCACCCCCTGCGCCCAGCTGGCAAGGGCAACCCCCGGAACCCGTTGCTTCAACCAACGCGGATTCGAGCGCAGACCGATGGAGCATCGATGCGATGAACACCACGACTTCTGAACGCGACCGCACGCCGCTCGTGGCGGCCGATCTTTCGGCCTTTGCCAAGGCGCTGCGCACGCAGTTGGCCGAACGGATCGACAGCGGCGCCGGCTTGCCCGGCCATGTGGAATTGCTGAACCTGCTGGCGCGCGCGGCGGGCCACCGCAACGGTCGCAGGGCGGCCACGAGCAGTGCGTCACCGCTGTCACCAGAACCGGTCAATCGTCGCCACTGCAAGACCTAAGGAACTACATTTTGGCGCTCGGCGCTGGCGCAAAGTTCCGTCTCCAAAGCGCTGGCCGGACGATCGCGTATCTCCTCACCCTGTTGCAGGAGATGAGCAGATAGACGGCGACGCGCGGCGAGGGTGCTTAGATAGACCACGTCGCTTCGCCAACATCCAACCGCACGCCCGGGCTGGCACCGTCAGTCGGCTTTGATCCGCATCTCCCGCGCGAGGCTCGCCCATTTCGGCAGCTCGGCGGCGACGACCTTGCCCAATGCCTCCGGCGTCCCGCCGGCCGGCTCTGCACCTTGTGCGAGGAGCCTGGCTCTGACATCGGCATCGCCCAACGCGAGGTTCAGCGCTGCGTTCAGCCGCTCGACCACCGCGCGTGGCGTCCCGGCCGGCACGAACACCGCGCACCAGCTATCGACCTGGAAGTTGGGCACGCCAGACTCGGCCATCGTCGGCACATCGGGGAACGACACGCTGCGCTTGAGCGTCGAGACGGCCAGCGGCCTGAGCAAGCCTTGCCTGATGTGCTGGGCGACCGCAGCGATCGACACCCACAGCAACGGGACCTGGCCACCGACGACATCGCTGACGGCCGGTCCTCCGCCGCGATACGGCACGTGCGTCATCTGGATGCCGGTGCGTTGCTTCATCAGCTCGCCGGCCAGATGGCCCGCAGAGCCGTTGCCGGCCGACGCGTAGTCGAGACTGCCGGGCTCGGCCTTCGCAGCGGCGAGCAGTTCGGCAACGGAGTGCATCGGCAGCCGCGGATGGACGACGAGGATCTGCGGCAGTGTTGCAGCC
>JANMHY010000949.1:0-5842 GCA_031375525.1 Burkholderiales bacterium | reverse complement strand
CGCTGGTCGGTTTGCGCGTGGCCTTGACGGCGCGGCGGGTGGCTGCATGAGCGGCGCTGTGAATCGCCTTGCGGGTCACGCGCTGGTCGAAGCGCTGATCGCCCAAGGCATCGACACTGTCTTCGGCGTGCCGGGCGAGAGCTACCTGGCGGTGCTCGATGGCTTTCATGCGCATGCCAACCGCATTCGCTTCATCACCTGCCGACACGAGGGCGGCGCTGCTTTCATGGCCGAGGCGCAGGGCAAGTTGTCGTCGTGGCCGGGCGTCTGCTTCGTGACGCGCGGCCCCGGCGCGAGCAATGCGGCGATCGGTTTGCACACCGCGTTCCAGGACTCGACGCCGATGGTGCTGTTCGTCGGCCAGGTGGCAGCCGACCAGCGCGACCGCGAGGCTTTTCAGGAACTCGACTACCGCCAGGTCTTCGGCCCCGGCACGCTCGGCATGGCCAAGTGGGTCGGCGAGGTGCAGCATGCGGATCGTTTGCCCGAGTACGTGGCGCGCGCCTTTCACACGGCCATGCAGGGCCGGCCCGGACCGGTGGTTCTGGTGCTGCCGGAGGACATGCTGACGACAATGACCACCGCTGCGGTGCTGCCGCGCGTGGTGCCGGCGCAGGCCTGGCCGGCGCCGGGCGCCTTGCGCAACCTGCGCGAGCGCCTGCTGGCCGCGCACAAGCCGCTCGTCATCGCCGGCGGCCCGCTGTGGAGCGCCGAGAGCGCGCGTGCGCTGCAGCGCTTTGCCGAGAGCTGGCAGCTGCCGGTGGCCTGCGGCTTTCGCTTTCAGGACACGTTCGACAACCGCCATGCGCAGTACGCCGGCGATGTCGGCATCGGCATCAATCCGAAACTGGCGGCGCGGGTGCGCGAGGCCGATCTGATCGTCGCCGTCGGCGTGCGCCTGGGCGAGATGACGACCGGCGGCTACGAGCTGCTCGCGGCGCCGCGGCCGAAACAAACGCTGGTGCACCTGCATCCGGGCGCCGAAGAGCTGGGCCGCGTCTATGCCGCCGACCTGATGCTGCAGTGCGCGCTGTCGCTTGCCGGCCAGGCGCTCGAAACCTTGGCCGCGCCGGCGCAAGTGCCGTGGGCCGATTGGACGGCGGCAGCGCATGCCGACTACGAAGCCAATCAGGTCGCCGCAGCGGTCGAGCCACTGGACATGACACAACTCATCAAGACGCTGAACCGACTGGCGCCGGAGAACACGGCCTACACCAACGGCGCCGGCAACTTCAGCGCCTGGCTGCACCGCTTCACACCGTATGTGCCGCTGCACCGGCACGGCCGCACGCAACTCGCGCCGACCTCGGGGGCGATGGGCTACGGCGTGCCGGCTGCGGTGGCGGCATCGTTGCTGTACCCGCAGCGCACGGTGGTCAACCTCGCCGGCGACGGCGACTTCCTGATGACCGGCCAGGAGCTGGCGACCGCGCGTGCCTTCGGCGCCGGCGAGGGCGCCGGCAAGCTGATCAGCATCGTCATCGACAACGGCACTTACGGCACGATCCGCATGCACCAGGAGCGCACGTTCCCGGGGCGCGTCTCGGGCAGCGATCTGCGTAACCCGGACTTCGCCGCGCTGGCGCTGGCCTACGGCTGGCGTGCGCATCGCGTGGCCAACACGGCGCAATTCGAGCCGGCCTTGAAAGCGGCGCTGGCGTCAGACGTGCCGACGCTGATTCACGTGACGCTGGATGCGGAAGTGATCTCGCCGCGGGCGACGATCACGCAGTTGCGAACGCAGCGCTAAAGCAAAGCGCGCTACTTGCAGTCGCTGGCGATGACCTGGCGAGCGCGCTGCATCTCTTCGGCGCGGCCTTTGTCGTCGAGGATCTCGCGCTCGCCCTTGTCATTGGTGCGCGCGATGCGCTGACCGTCGCCGAGTGCTGACAGATGGCTCTTGGCGCGCGAGCAGTTCTCGGCGCGCTGCGCAGCATCTTTTTCGTCCTGCACTTTCTGCTTCAACTCCTGCTCGGTGGTGGCCTTTTTGCGCCGCGCTTCGAGCTCCGGGTCGATGTTCTGCGCCACGGCCGTCGGGTTGGCGTTGGCAGGCGCCGACGCCGCGGGCGCTTGCGCTGGTGCGCGACGAACCACCGTCGTCGGGCGCTCGAGGATGTCCTTGTCCTGCACGCCGGCCGGCGGCGGCAGGTCGCTGACGACGATGTGGCCTTGTGCGTCGCGGTACTTCCAGTTTGCCGCCTGCGCCGTCGCCATGCCGAGGCACAGCAGGGTGGAGACTAAGGTGCCCAGGACATTCGGCAGCAGGGAACGCTTCATGGTGCGCAAGTCGGTGTGTGAACTCTTGCCAGTGTAGTGTGCGCGCCCTGGCAACGGCAGGGGTGAAAGTCACGCTCCGTATAATTCGTTTTTGCGTCTGGAGTGACCTCCCACCATGCGCCTCCTCGGCAAAGCGCTGACCTTCGACGATGTGTTGTTGGTGCCGGCCTTCTCCCAAGTGCTGCCGCGCGACACCAGCCTGGCCACGCGCCTGTCGCGCCGCATCACGCTCAACCTGCCGCTGGTCTCGGCGGCGATGGACACGGTGACCGAAGCCCGCCTGGCGATCGCGATCGCGCAGGAAGGCGGTATCGGCATCATCCACAAGAACCTCAGCGCGCAGCAGCAAGCCAAGGAAGTGGCGCGCGTCAAGCGCTACGAGTCCGGCGTGCTGCGCGACCCGATCACCGTTGGCCCCGAGATGCCGGTGCGCGAGGTCATGGCGCTGGCGCAGCAGCACGGCATCTCGGGCTTTCCGGTGCTGGAAGGCAAGACGGTGGTCGGCATCGTCACCAACCGCGATCTGCGCTTCGAGTCGCGCATGGACGTGCCGGTGCGCGAGATCATGACGCCGCGCGAGCGCCTGATCACGGTGCGCGAGAGCGCGACGCTCGATGAAGGCAAGGCGCTGATGCACAAGCACAAGTTGGAGCGCGTGCTGGTGGTCAACGACGCGTTTGAGCTGCGCGGGCTGATGACGGTGAAAGACATCACCAAGCAGACGAGCTTTCCGAACGCTGCGCGCGATCAGCACGGCAAGCTGCGTGTCGGCGCCGCGGTCGGCGTCGGCGACGGCACCGAGGAGCGCGTCGAGGCGCTGGCAGCCGCGGGTGTCGATGCGATCGTCGTCGATACCGCGCATGGCCACAGCGCCGGCGTCATCGAGCGCGTTCGCTGGGTCAAGCGCAACTTTGCGCACATCGACGTCATCGGCGGCAACATCGCCACCGGCGCCGCAGCGCTGGCGCTGGTCGAGGCCGGCGCCGATGCGGTCAAGGTCGGCATCGGACCGGGCTCGATCTGCACCACGCGCATCGTCACCGGCGTCGGCGTGCCGCAGATCATGGCCATCGACAACGTCGCCAAAGCCTTGAAGGGCAGCGGCGTGCCGCTGATTGCCGACGGCGGCGTGCGCTACTCGGGCGACGTCGCCAAGGCCATCGTCGCCGGTGCCGACACGGTGATGATGGGCAGCGCTTTCGCCGGCACCGACGAAGCGCCGGGCGAAACCATCCTCTACCAGGGCCGCAGCTACAAGACCTACCGCGGCATGGGCTCGATCGGCGCCATGCAGCAGGGCAGCGCCGACCGCTACTTCCAGCAAACCGGAGACGATAGCGGCGGCAACAACCCGAACACCACCAAGCTCGTGCCCGAAGGCATCGAGGGCCAGGTGCCGTACAAGGGTTCGGTGGTCGGCATCATCTTCCAGATGGCTGGTGGCTTGCGCGCGTCGATGCACTACTGCGGCTGCGCGTCGATCGCCGACATGCAGACGCAAGCCGAGTTCGTCGAGATCACCTCGGCCGGCGTGCGCGAGAGCCACGTGCACGACGTGCAGATCACCAAGGAAGCGCCGAACTACCGGACCGAATGAGCGAGTCGACAAGCTCCCCCGAGCATGGCCGCCCGACCGCAAGGAAGGCGGCCATGTCGTTTATCTTGGTCACGGTGCTGATCGACATGATCGCCATCGGCCTGATCGTGCCGGTGCTGCCGCCGCTGGTGGGCAAGTTCACGCCCGATCCGGCGGCGCAGGCGTTCTGGTACGGCGCAGTCGCGTTCGCCTTCGGCCTGGCCAACTTCTTCGGCGCGCCGATCCTCGGCGCGCTGTCCGACCGCTACGGGCGCCGGCCGGTGCTGCTGCTCGGCTTCTGCGGACTGGCGCTCAACTTCTTCGCCACTGCGTTGGCGACGGCGCTGTGGATGCTGATCGCGGTGCGGCTGGTCGGCGGCGCGCTGCAGGCCAACGCGGCGGTCGCCAACGCGTATGTCGCCGACATCACGCCGCCCGAAGAGCGCGCGCGGCGCTTCGGCCTGCTCGGCGCGATGTTCGGCATCGGCTTCATCCTCGGGCCGGTGATGGGCGGGCTGCTCGGCGGCATCGATTTGCACCTGCCGTTTTTCGTGGCCGGCACGCTCGCGCTGATCAACTTCGCCTACGGCGTGTTCGTGCTGCCGGAGTCGCTGCCGGCCACGCAGCGCCGTGCTTTCGATTGGCGTCGCGCCAACCCGGTGACGTCGCTGAAATCGCTGGCGCAGTTGAAGGGCGTGGGCCTGCTGGTCGGCGTGATCGCGCTCTCCGGCCTGGCGCAGTTCACGCTGTACACGACCTGGGTTCTCTACACAACCTTCAAGTTCGGCTGGGGCCCGACCGAGAACGGCTGGTCGCTGTTTGCGGTGGGCATCGTCTCGGCGCTCGTGCAAGGCGTGCTGCTCGGGCGCTTGCTGCGTTGGCTCGGGCCGCAGCGGCTGGCGCTGTACGGACTCGCGTCTTCGAGTCTGGCCTTCCTGTGCTGGGGCCTGGCAACCGACGGTTGGATGATGTACGCGGTGATCTTCGTCAACCTGCTCGGCGGCACCGTGGCAGCCACGGTGCAAAGCATTGTCTCGTCGTCGGCCGATGCACGCAGCCAGGGCCAGGCGATGGGCGCCGTGAGTTCGCTCAACAGCCTGATGGCGGTGGCAGCGCCGGTGATCGGCGCGCCGCTGATCGCCATGGTCTCGCACTTCCCGCACGGCGACTGGCGCATCGGAGCGCCGTTCTACTTCTGCGCGCTGCTGCAGGCCGCGTCGCTCGTGCTGGCGTGGCGCCACTTCGCCAACCGTCCTGCTCTCGTCCCGAGCCCCATGCCATGACGCACGACAAGATCCTGATCCTCGACTTCGGCTCGCAAGTCACGCAACTGATCGCGCGCCGCGTCCGCGAGGCGCATGTCTATTGCGAGATCCACCCCAACGACGTCAGCGACGCCTTCATCCGCGAGTTCAAGCCCAAGGGCATCGTGCTCTCGGGCAGCCATGCCAGCACCTACGAGGAGCACGAGCTGCGCGCGCCGCAGGCGGTGTGGGACAGCGGCGTGCCGGTGCTCGGCATCTGCTACGGCATGTTCACGATGACGGTGCAGCAGGGCGGGCAGGTCGAGGCGAGCCCGCAGCGTGAGTTCGGCTACGCGGAGGTGCGCGCGCATGGGCACACCAAGCTGCTGCAAGGCATCGAAGACTTCGCCACGGCCGAAGGCCACGGCATGTTGAAGGTCTGGATGAGCCACGGCGACAAGGTGACCGCGCTGCCGCCGGGCTTCAAGCTGATGGCCTCGACGCCGAGCTGCCCGATCGCCGGCATGGCCGACGAAGCGCGCGGCTACTACGGCGTGCAGTTCCACCCCGAGGTCACGCACACCGTGCAGGGCAAGGCGCTGTTGGAGCGCTTCGTGTTGAACATCTGCAAAGCCAGACCCGATTGGGTGATGCGCGACCACATCGCCGAAGCGGTGGTACTGATTCGCCAGCAGGTCGGCGACGAGGAAGTGATCCTCGGCTTGTCCGGCGGCGTCGATTCGAG
>JANMHY010000939.1:0-1635 GCA_031375525.1 Burkholderiales bacterium | reverse complement strand
CTGCTCGATCACCTCGTCGCTGCCGGTGGTGACGATCGTCATGCGCGACAGCGACGGATCTTCGGTCGTCGCCACGGTCAGGCTTTCGATGTTGTAGCCGCGCGCCGAGAACAGCGCGACGACGCGGGAGAGTGCTCCGGGCTCGTTCTCGAGCAGCACCGCAATGATGTGTTTCATGGTTTGCGGACACGGCCTGCGCAGCAGGCCGTGTTCTCCCTCTGTTTATAGGTCTTCGCTGCCGAGCAGCATTTCGCTGATGCCCTGCCCCGCCTTGACCATCGGCCAGACGTTCTCGGTCGGGTCGGTGCGGATGTCGAGGAACACGGTGCGGTCTTTCAACTTGATCGACTCGCGCAATGCCGGCTCCACGTCTTCCGGCCGCTCGACCAGCAAGCCGACATGACCATAAGCCTCGGCGAGCTTGACGAAATCCGGCAGTGCGTCCATGTAGCTGTGCGAGTAACGGCCCTCGTAGTCGAGTTCCTGCCACTGCCGCACCATGCCGAGGTAGCGGTTGTTCAGCGACACGATCTTGACGGGGGTCTTGTACTGCTGGCAGGTCGACAGTTCCTGGATGCACATCTGGATCGAACCTTCGCCGGTGATGCAGAACACATCGCTGTCCGGTTTGGCCAGCTTGATGCCCATTGCGTACGGCAGGCCGACGCCCATCGTGCCCAGGCCGCCGGAATTGATCCAGCGCCGCGGCTCGGCGAAGCGGTAGAACTGCGCGGCCCACATCTGGTGCTGGCCGACGTCGCTGGTGATGTAGGTGTCACGGTCCTTCGTCAACTGCCACAGCTTGTCGACGACGTATTGCGGCTTGATGACGCCGCCGTTCTGCTTGTAGGCCAGGCAATCGCGCTTGCGCCATTCGTTGACCTGCGACCACCACGCGTTCAGCGCCGCCTTGTCGGGCTTGGCCTGCGCTTCTTTCACCTGCGCGACCAGTTCCTGCAACACGTCTTTCACATCGCCGACGATAGGAATGTCGACGCGCACGCGCTTGGAGATCGACGACGGATCGATATCGACATGGATGATTTTTCGCTCCACCGACGCAAAGTGCTTCGGGTTGCCGATCACGCGGTCGTCGAAGCGCGCGCCGACGGCCAGCAGAACATCGCAGTTCTGCATCGTCATGTTGGCTTCGTAGGTGCCGTGCATGCCGAGCATGCCGAGGAACTGCGGGTCGGCGGCGTCGATCGCGCCCAGGCCCATCAGCGTGTTCGTGCAGGGCGAGCCGAGCAGGTGCACGAGTTCGCGCAACTCCGCCGACGCTTCGCCGAGGATGACGCCGCCGCCAGTGTAGATGTACGGCCGCTTGGCGCCGAGCAGCAGCGCCACCGCCTTGCGGATCTGCCCGCCGTGGCCCTTCTTCACCGGGTTGTACGAGCGCATCTCGATGTGCTCGGGGTAGTGAAACGGCGCCATCTTCAGCGACACGTCTTTCGGGATGTCCACCACCACCGGCCCGGGCCGGCCGGTGCGCGCGATGTGAAAGGCCTTCTTGATCGTCATCGCCAAGTCACGCACATCTTTCACGAGGAAGTTGTGCTTGACGATGGGACGCGTGATGCCGACGGTGTCGCACTCTTGAAAAGCGTCGAGCCCGATGGCCGCCGTGGGTACCTG
>JANMHY010000936.1:0-3197 GCA_031375525.1 Burkholderiales bacterium | reverse complement strand
CGCCACCGCCGCGCCGCCGCTCGAACCGCCGGCGCTGACGCTCGCATCCCAGGCATTGCACGTGGCGCCGAACAGGGTGTTGAAGGTGTGCGAGCCGAGGCCGAACTCGGGCATGTTGGTCTTGCCGATGACGATGCAGCCGGCCGCCTTCATGCGCGCCGTCATCAGGCTGTCCTGAGTGGCCACCGCGTCTTTGTGCAGCGGGCTGCCGTAGGTGGTGGGGAAGCCGATCGCGTGGCCAGTGTCCTTGATCGCCTGCGGCACGCCGTGCAACCAGCCGCGCCATTGGCCGCGCGCCAGCTCGGCGTCACGCGCGTCGGCTTGTTGCAGCAGCTCCTCGTCGCGCGCCAGGTTGACGATGGCGTTGAAGCGCGGGTTCACGCGGTGGATGCGCGCCAGATACGCCTGCATGACCTCGCGGCACGACAGCGTGCGCGCACGGATCGCGTTCGACAACGCGCCGGCGTCGAAGGCGGTGATGTCGTCGTCGGCGGTGCTCACTGCGGCTGCAGATTCAGCGATTTGGCAATGCCCTGGTAGCGCGCGATCTCGGCGGTATAGAGCTTGTCGAGTTCGGCCGGCGTCATCGCTTTGCCGACTTCATTGCCCGTGGATTCGTAGGCCTTGCGGACTTCCGGGTTCTGCAGCGCTTGCGCAATCGCCTTGTTGATCTGCTCGACCACCGGGTCCGGCGCGGCCTTCGGCACTTCGATGCCGGCCCACAGGTCGAACTCGAAACCGGGCAACTGCTTGCCCGCAGCCAGCGCCGGCAGCGTTGGGAACAGCGGGTGCGGCTGCTTGGCCGCGACGCCGTAGGCCTTGACCTTGCCTTCCTTGATCAGCGAGCCGACGTTGCCGGCCAGCGGCATGAAGACGAGGTCGATCTGGCCGCCCATCAGATCGGTCAGCAGCGGCGCCGCGCCCTTGTACGGCACGTGCAGCATCTTCAGGCCGGTCTGGCGCGAGAAGGTTTCGGCAACGAGGTGGTACATCGAGCCGGCACCGACGCTGCCGTAGCTCAGTTCCTTGGCGCCGGGTTTCTTCGACGCTTCGATCAACTCCTCGACCGTGTTGGCGGGCAGGTCCTTGCGGCCGAGCATGATCATCGTCGTGTTCACCAGCAGGCCGGCCAGGCGCAGGTCTTCGGGCTTGTGCTTCACCGCCGCCATGCCCAGCGGCGCCAGGATCAGCTCCATCGGCGAGGCCATGATCATCGTGTGGCCGTCGGCCGGCGCCTGCAGCACCTTCTGGATGCCGAGCGCACCGCCGACGCCGCCGACGTTGTCGACGATGATCGTCTGGCCGAACAGCTTCGTCAGATCGGGCTGGATCTGGCGCGTGATGAAGTCCGACGGGCCGCCGGCCGGGTAGGGCACGACCACGGTGATCAGCTTGCTCGGAAAGCCTTGCGCCGAGACCGCCGCCGCGGCCAGCAGCCATGCAGCACCGATACCGCGGCGCAGGTAGTTCATGCGATCGATCATCGTCGCCTCCTTTTTTGTGCGAGCAGCCTAGGCGGTGACGCGGTGTCTGCGAGGCGGGAAAACCCGATCCGCTGTTTGCCGATGCGTGATAGCCAGCACGCGGCATCGCTTCGAAGATGCAGCGGTCACAGGAGCAGACGATGAAGCGGCGTCGAGAGTGCGGGGCATCGTCTCAGGCGGCAAACCGGCAGACGCTCCGATCAGCGCATTGAAATGCGTTCAGCGCGTGGCGCCGTCGAACGCCAGTCCGCTCGACCCCTCGCCAACCCCGACGCTGACTCGCCGAGCGATCCAACGCACACGGCGACCGTCGGTCGTGCGCAGCAGCGCCGGCACGCGGCGCACGCGCACGCCCTCGCGTGGAACCTCTTCCTCCTGGAGCGTGAACGGCAGCGGATCGAGCAATTGCCCAACAGACTCGTCGACGTCGCTCATGGTGCCCTTGCGCAGCACAAAGCCGCCGCGACGGCCTGTCTTGGCAACCGGCACCAGGGGAATCCAGCGTGCAGGAACGGATGTGGCGAGTCTGTACTGCAGTTCGGCAGGCGCCCTCGGATCGACCGGATCGATCGGCGGCTGGGGTTCGTCGCGCCGGTGGCGCGGGTCGCCGCCGGCGTCCTGCACCATCGATTCGATGGCCCACGCCATGTTGGCGCCCTCATCGCGCACGAACAGCACTTCTTCCAGCGCTCTGCCTTCCATCGTGCCGCGCGTGGAAGGTGGGGTGAACAATCCATTCAACGTTTGTTTGCTGCCGATGCGGTCGATCCCGAACAGCCGGAAGCGACCCGTGCGTCCTTCGTCGTTGGCCGGCGGCACCACGAAGCGCTCGCCGAAGGTGGTGGTGTAGGCCAGCTCGGTGACGGTGGCGAAGCTTCCGGCATCGATGTCCACGGGCAGCACGAACCAGTCATTGCCGTAGATCATCGCGAACTCCACGAAGCAGAGCCGCGCCAGGTCGTGCTGCTGGACCTCCAGCTTGCCGAAATTCACCGCGCCATCCTCGAACTGCCAGAGCCGATCGGACGGCATCCCTGCATAGCGCAGCGGCGACGCCAGCACGCTGCGGGTCGCCGTCGTGGCCGAGCCTTCGCTCGGCTCTTCGGCAAGGCTGAGCCTTCCCGTGGGCGTGTGATCGAACGAATACCAGTCGATCGCGCCGCCCTCGTGCACCGGAGCGACGAAGACCTGCTGCGCATCGGCGTCGCCGACGCGCACCGAGAAGTGATACTCGATGCGCTCGTCGATCCACGAATCGGCTTCATCCGCAGCCGCCGCTGCCACGTTCTGCCGATACCACGCGAGCCACTGCGACGCCGCGGCAACCGCGGCGGGTGTCGCGCCGCCGAGCCACGCAGGATCGCCGGCCTCGAGTTGCGCAGCGGCCGCGTGGGCATCGGGATTCGAAACCGCCAGCGTTCGAAACAAGCGCGGCACGCCGGGCGCGCTGGCATCCAGCGGGCATGCGGCCAGCAGAGCGGACTTCGCGTCGAGGCCGGCATCGCCGAGCACCGTGACCAGCAGCGATCCCGCTTCGGCCCGTTGACGCAAGCCCGGGCCACCTGGCGACGAGGGCTCACGCTCGACCACCGGATCGATTGGCGCGTGCTCCGGCAGCGCAAACGCGGCCGCGGCATTGTCGAGATCGCCGGGCTGCCAGGCCGTCACGCGCTGGCTGCGCACGCTCGATTCCACCGCGAAGGGCGTGCCGGC
>JANMHY010000931.1:0-4326 GCA_031375525.1 Burkholderiales bacterium | reverse complement strand
AACAACGGCGGCATGCCGCACGCGGGTAAATGGCCCAACCTGTTGGTGGTGTTGAACGACAACGACATGTCGATCAGCCCGCCGGTCGGCGCGCTGAACAAGTACCTGGCGCGGCTGATGAGCGGCAAGTTCTACGCCGCGGCGCGCGAGGGTGCGAAGAGCGTGCTCAAGAACGCGCCGCCGCTGTTCGAGTTGGCGCGGCGCTTCGAAGAGCATGCCAAGGGCATGGTCGTGCCGGGCACGATCTTCGAGGAGTTCGGCTTCAACTACGTCGGCCCGATCGACGGCCACGATCTCGACGCGCTGATCCCGACGCTGGAGAACCTGCGCGACAAACACGGCGCGCAGTTCCTGCACGTCGTCACCAAGAAAGGCTTCGGCTACAAGATGGCCGAGGCCGACCCCGTCAACTACCACGGCCCCGGCAAGTTCGATCCTGCGGTCGGCATCACCAAGCCGACCACGCCGCCCAAGCAGACCTTCACGCAGGTTTTCGGTTCGTGGCTGTGCGACATGGCCGAGGCCGACGACAAGCTCGTCGCCATCACGCCGGCGATGCGCGAAGGCTCGGGCATGGTCGAGTTCCACAAGCGTTTTCCGTCGCGCTACTTCGACGTCGGCATCGCCGAGCAGCATGCGGTGACCTTTGCTGCCGGCATCGCCTGCGAAGGCCTGAAGCCGGTGGTCGCCATCTACTCGACCTTCCTGCAGCGCGCCTACGACCAGCTGATCCACGACGTGGCCTTGCAGAACCTGCCGGTGATGTTTGCGCTCGACCGCGCGGGCCTGGTCGGCGCCGACGGCGCGACGCATGCCGGAGCGTACGACATCGCCTACCTGCGCTGCATTCCGAACATGGCCGTACTGACGCCGGCCGACGAAAACGAGTGCCGCATGGCGCTGACCACCGCCTACCGGCGCAACCACCCGGTCGCCGTGCGCTACCCGCGCGGCGCCGGCGCCGGCGTGGCCACACAGGCCACGCTCGACGAGCTGCCCTGGGGCAAGGGTGAAGTGCGGCGCGATGGCGAGCGCATCGCCATCCTCGCCTTTGGCACGATGCTTTATCCGGCGCTGGCCGCTGCCGAGCGTTTGGGCTGCACGGTGGCCAACATGCGCTTTGCCAAGCCGCTCGATGCCGAGCTGGTGGCCGAGCTGGCGCGTACGCACGAGGCCCTCGTCACCGTCGAAGAAGGCTGCCTGCCGGGCGGCGCGGGCTCGGCGGTGATGGAGGCATTGCAGGCTGCCGACCTGCACAACCCGGTGCTGTCGCTCGGCCTGCCCGATGTCTTCATCGAGCATGGCGACCCGGCCAAGCTGCTGTCGATCAACGGCCTGGATGCCGACGGCATCGCGCGTGCGATTGCGCAGCGCTTCGGCGCGCGACCCGCCCTCATTCGAGCCAAAAGCTGAGTCACCGATGTGACTGCCCAAACAGTGCGATGCTCGCACTGTCGATGCCATTGCGACCATGACCCACCCGACCCAAGCCCTGCACATCCCCGACACGCAAAGCGAGCGCGACGAGCGACACCTCGCCATCCAGCGTGTCGGCGTCAAGGACGTGCGCTACCCGCTGCGCTTGCGCGTCGCCGGCGCCGAGCAGCAGACGGCTGCGCTGTGGAGTCTCGACGTGGCCTTGCCGGCGGAGAAGAAGGGCACGCACATGTCGCGCTTCGTGGCTTGGCTCGACGGGCTCGATGCGGCGCTCGATGCGCAGGTGCTGCGCGACAAGCTCGGCGCGATGCTCGTGCTGCTCGGCGCCAGCGAAGGCCGCATCGAATCGCGCTTTTCGTTTTTTCTGCGCAAGCGCGCGCCGGTTTCGGGCGTAAGCAGCTTGATGGACTATCAAGGCCGCTGGATCGCCGAGGCGCGCGCGGGCAAGACGACGGTGTGGACCGAAGTCGCCGTGCCGGTGAAAAGCCTGTGCCCGTGCTCGAAGGAAATCTCCGACTACGGCGCCCACAACCAGCGCTCGACCGTGACGATCCGCGTCGAGACGCATGCGCCGGTGGCGTGGGAGGAACTCGTTCGATTTGCCGAGGTCAACGCCTCGAGCGAGATCTGGGCGCTGCTCAAGCGCTCCGACGAAAAGTGGATCACCGAGCGTGCTTACGAGAATCCGAAGTTCGTCGAAGACCTGGTGCGCGACGTGGCGCTGTCGCTCAACGCCGACCCGCGCATCGGCCGCTACGTCGTCGAGGTGGACAACCATGAGTCGATTCACAACCACAGCGCCTACGCGAGCATCGAGCGTTCTTAGCGTTGTGCTGCTCGTAGCAGGTTGCGCTGGCTACGGTCCCGGCAACTTGGCGCCGGGCCAACCCGAAGCTGACGTGCGCGCCCGCATGGGCGAGCCCACCGACCGCGCAAGCCTGCCGTCCGGCGGCACGCGCCTGGACTACGCGCGCGGGCCGATGGGCGCGCACACCTACCGTATCGATCTCGACGCCGCCGGCCGTGTGCACAGCGTGCAGCAGATCCTCACCGAAGCCAACTTCGAAGCCGTGCGTCCCGGCGAGACGCCGGCCGACGTGCGTGACCGGCTGGGCCGGCCGGCCGAGCAGCGCGTGGGCTGGCGCGGCGTTGGCGAAGTCTGGTCCTACCGCTACGACCATCGCGTCGAATGCCGCTGGTTCCAGGTCTGGCTGGTCGAGGGCCGGGTGCGCGAAGCCAGCTACGGCGTGGACCCGCTGTGCGACGAGAGGCGCCGCCCCGAGGGCTCTACAGACTGAGGTGGACGCTGGCCGACGCGGCCACCGCGCCGTTGATGGCAACCTCGAAGCGGTGCGGCCCCGCGTGGTAGCGCCGCGTCGTCACCGCCCTGAACGAATGCTGCCGCGTCAGCGTGCGCGACTCGCCGGCACCGAGCGTCAGCTTCCAGCCTTTGAAGACCTTGGCGCTGGTGCCGCCGCGGGCCTTGACGTGGTGGACCGCGTAGTCGATCAACAGCGTTTGCGCTGCCTTTGAGTCGGAGCGCAGCGACAGCACCAGTTCTACGCTCTGGCCAATGCCGATGCGACGCGGCGACGCCGTCAGCGTGCAGCGGCCGTCGAACGCCGCACCCGCACCCCACAGCGCCAGCATGCCGGCGTGGCCTTGCTTGATCAGCGTACGGCTGGCATGCGAGAGCAGCGCGCGGCGCTCGGCCGACGCGCCGGGCAGATGGCGCTGCACCCAATCGACGACGAGCTGCGGATGGTCCTTGGCGATGTCGTTCAAGTGGCTGGCGACGCTGCGCCGCACGTACTCGCTCGGGTCATCCTGCAGCGCCGCCAGGATCGGCAAGGTCGGCGACGGATCGGTGATCAGCGTCTTCAACTGCAGGCCCCAGGGCAGGCGAGGCCGGCTGCCTTCGCTGGCCAGGCGGCGCACATGCGGGCTCGGATCGCGCGTCCACGCCAGCAGCGTGTCGAAGACGAGCACCGGGTGAGCGACGATCAGAGGCCGGATCGCCCACTCCGCCGTCAGGCGCTGCGTCAGCGCATGCAGGGCGCGCAACGCGCGCTCGGGGTCAACGAGGCCGCGGCGGGCCACGAACTCGCCGAGCGGCCAGACGATCCAGCCGGCGAGGCCCTCGCCTTCACGCGGTGACGCCACGCCGTCGATCGCGATCGGTGGTGCGAGCGCGGCTTCGATGACGGCGCAGGCGGCATCGAAGTCCTGCGCCAGCACGGCTTCGAGCGCATCGGCAATCTGCATCGCGCGGGCCTTCATCTCCAGATCGTCGAGGCCTTTGAGTGCGAGGCGTTCGAAGCGCTTGCGATCGAACGCGGGCCAGGCCTGCGTCAAGGCTTGGCCGCTCGCACGAACGAGCTTGGCATTCAGCAGGTTCTTGAAGGGCTCTGCCATCACCAGCGCACGGGCAACCGCTTGAAGCCGCGAAAGCGCACGCGCATGTCGCGCTCGGGCGCGCCGTCGAGAGCAAGTGCGGGCAGGCGGCGCGCCAGCGCACCGAGCGCAATGCGCGCTTCGAGCCGCGCCACGTTCATGCCGGCACAGGCGTGTGCGCCGTGCCCGAAGGCGAGGTGGTGGTTGGGCTTGCGCGTGATGTCCAGGCGGTCGGGCGCGTCGAATACCGCCAGGTCGCGGTTGGCTGCGCCGATGGCCAGCGTGATGAAGTGGCCCTCGGGCACGACGAAGCCCGGCAGTTCGATCGGCGCGATAGCCAGGCGGTTGTTGAGTTGCAGCGGGCTCTCGAAGCGCAGCAACTCCTCGACCGCGGTCGGCAGCAGCGCCGGCCCGGCGACCAGGCGCTCGTACTGTTCGCGCTGCGTGAGCAAGGCGTGCACGCCGTTGCCGATCAGGTTGGTCGTCGTCTCGTGG
>JANMHY010000925.1:0-2735 GCA_031375525.1 Burkholderiales bacterium | reverse complement strand
ACCGGCGCCCGCACCCGCGCCGGCACCGAGCCCCGCACCGGCGCCGCCGCCGGCCACGGTCGGCTCGGCAGCGTTGGGCTGGGCGGCTTCGACGGATTCGCGTGTCACCGGCTATCGGGTGTACTGGGGCACGGCGCCCGGCACCTACCGCCAAGCGCTCGGCGTCGGTCTGGCGGCAGGCACGGCGACCAGCTACACGGTGAGCAATCTGCCAGTCGGCCAGACCTACTACTTCGCGGTCACGGCCTACGACGCCGCGGGCAACGAAAGCGCCTTCTCCGCAGAGGCGTCGAAGGCCGTTCGCTAGCAGTCACGTCACCGTGGCATGCGGATGCCGCGGGTGGTCGAGCGTCTCGGCGATCAGGGCGCAGCGCGTCGGCGCAGTCGTCGCGTGAGAGCTGGCCGCCCAGGCACACACGCACGGCTTCGGGCGGGTCGCCGTCGGTCGAGAAGGCCGCCGCGGCGACCACGTCGACGCCCTGGCTGCGCAGGTAGCTCGCAAACTCGACGCCGCTACAACCCTTGGCCCCGTTGGCGCCGTTCGTGCCGGCGCCGCTCATCAGCAGCCAGAGGTAAAACGCTTCGGGCCGCGACTGCACCTGCCGATCGGCGAAACAGCGCGCGGCCAGCGCCTGGCGCACCACGCTCTCGCTGCGGATGGCCGGCAGCATCGCCTCCGCCGTGCCGTCGTTGACCCACAGCGTCGCCAGCTGCGGTGTCAGCCGACGCGGCTTATCTCGCCGAGCAAATCCATGCGAAGGCGCCAGCCCAACTCGCCGCGTCGATGGCCTCGCCGTCAAGGCAGCCACCGCGCCGTGCCGGCGCACCGCCGACGACGGGAGCCGAGGTCAAGTAAGGGGTGCAGCAACCGATGGGCCGCTGCGGTCACATACTCGCATTCGCTTGAACGCGGTGCCCAGGGTGCAAGCACCGCGCGCGCACGACGCGGCGATGCCACCCGAACAAGGTGTCAAGGTCGAACGAATTCAAGAACTGGGCTGCCTTCGACGGCATGAGCGCCAAGTACGACGCCATCATGAGCAAGATCATCGGCGCCGAAGACAAGCAGGTTCAGGTGATGACCAAGCGCACCGAGGTGCGCGAGATCATCGGCGACAAGGTGATGCAGGAGCTGGTCATCAAGTGACCCGCCCGGAGCCTGCTCAAGCGCGCGAACGCAATTCGCGCACACCGCGCCCTAGCTTTCGCCGCAGCAGCGCGCGCAGCGTCACGCCGTCGGCATAGCCGATCTGCGCGGCGATTTGATCGACGGCTTCGAAGCGCTCGACCACCGGGTCGGTGTGCGCCAGGTGATCGGGGATCACGAACTCGGCCTGCGAGCCGCGCACCTCGACGAGCAGGTAGCGCGCCGCCAGCGCGGCCAGCGCCGGGCTGCGCGCGCGGATCACAGCGAGCGCAAGATCAAGGTGCGCCATCGCCGCGCCGGCCGTCGTGAAGCTGGCCGAGGCGGCGAGCATGCGCGACTCGTCGAGCGCGACGCGCGGAAAGCGTTGGCGGAACATCGGCGCCAGCCACCACGACGTGGTGGCGCGTTGGCCGTCGAGCAGCCCGCTCTCCGCCAGCACGAAGGTTCCGGTGCAGGCTGCGCCGGTGGCCGCACCGCCGTCGTCGGGCATGAAGTAGGCGCGCAGGCCCGCTGCCGTCGTCTCGACGGAGAACGGTTTTGCGTCATCGGCTTGCCTGACGGCGACCACAGCTCGATCGGCATCTGCCAGATCGCGCGGTGGTCAACCAGGTTCACGACCTCCCAGCCACCAAGGAAGAAGCGCAGGCCGCCGTCGATGCAGCGACCTTTGCACCCCGCGGCCGACATCGCGCGCTGTAACGCACAGGGCATCCGCCACTTCGTGATCGGCGCGGACAAGATCATCGTCAGTGCCGCGCTGGCGCGCTACTTGGCTGCCGCACCGCGCTGACATGTCTCTGGCGCTGGACAGCCCCCGACGAGCGTCTGCTGCGCCTTGTTCGAAATAGCCGCTCAGGGTCGCCAGTGGCCGGTGGGCTGCACGCGGCGTTCGACGCAGGCGCCGTCAGGCCGGCGCCCGCTTCAAACTTTGGCCTTGGCGGACGTCCAACGCTCCAGGGCCGTGCGGGCGCCGTTCGTAGCCGGGTCCATCGCGGCATCGTGGCCGGCGCGTTTGGCGCACAGCTCGACGACGTAACCGTTCGGGTCGCGCAAGTAGATCGAGTCGATCATGCCGTGGTCCGACGGCCCGCGGCATTCGATGCCGCGTTCGCGTGCCTTGGCCAGCATCGGCTGCAGTGACTCGAGGCCAACTTCGAGCGCGGTGTGCAAGTCGTAGTCGTGCTGTTTCTTGAATTCGAACGGGAAGTCGTCGGTCTCGAAGAACGCCAGGCACGAGCCGTCGTCGAGCCGGTAGAAAGTGTGCAGCGTGTGCGTGGCGCGGCCAGTCTTGGTCTCGCTCAGGTCCAGCGTGTTGACCAGCGGCAGACCGAGAAAGTCTTCGTAGAAAGCGCGCGTTTGCTCCGAATCGCGGCAGCGGTAGGCGTTGTGGTGCAGGCCTTTGATCATGTTGAACTCTCCTGAATGGGCATAGGGCTAAGGCGCCAGCCGGCGCCGCGCATGCGCGACGCGGCCAACTCGGACGCGCTGCCTTATACGGTCTGCAACTGGCCCTTGGACTGCTCGGCCACCTGCTTGGCAAAACCATTGATGGCGGCAAAGGTCTTGTCCCAACTTGGCAGCGCTTTCA
>JANMHY010000474.1:0-2841 GCA_031375525.1 Burkholderiales bacterium | reverse complement strand
CAGCACCATGCTGACCAGCGTGTGCACCGACGGCCGCCCGGTCTCGATGACGAAATGCGCGCAGCGCCGGTACAGCGGGTCGCGCTCCTGGAACAGCGCGCGCAGGCGCTTCAGCGGGTCGGCGCTGCCTTGCAGCAGCGGCCGGTGCGTGTCATGACGCAGGCGCCGCGCCAGGTCTTCGGGCGTGCTGCGCAGGTAGAAGACCTGCGTGCGCTCGTGCAGCGCCGCGCGGTTGCCGTCGCGCAACACGGCACCGCCGCCGGTGGCGACGACACCTGTTTCGCTGTCGCGCGTGACCTGGTCGATGACCTCGGCCTCGAGGTCGCGTAATGCCGCTACGCCGTGCAACTCGAAGTAGGCGCGGATCGAGCAGCCGATGCGCTGCTCGATCCGCTGATCGGTATCGACGAACGTGATCCCGAGGTGCCGTGCAACATGGCGCCCGACCGTGGACTTGCCACTGCCGGGCATGCCGACCAGCGAGATCAAGACATGGTCCCGCCGGATGCTAGGAGGGAACGCACTCCGTGGCCGCCGCCGTCGTCGTCGACGCGTTCGGATTCTGCGGCTCGTCGGCACGCCAGCGGTTGTAGCGGTAGAGCGTCATCGTGCAATTCGGCGCGATGTATAGGTCGAACATGTGCCACCACAACGCGCTGCCTTCGCCCGGCGGCGGGCTGAAGACGACCGTGCGGCCGACGTAGTTCAACTCGACGCGCGTCGGAGAACCGGTCATGCCCGGCGAGAACGTCTGCGAATAGTTGTGCAGGTAGAAGCGATAGATGCCGACGCGCGGGCGCCTGATCGTCGTCACTTCAGGTCCGAACCCCGTCACGTCATCGACGTCCAGGCTGGCAAACGGCACCGTCGTTAACGACCCCTTGGACGAAAAGTAGACATGCGAGCCATCGGGCGTGCGCAGATGTGAGTCGATGTCCGAGGGGCTGGCACCCCAGGTCAGGCGCATCGTCGCCGCGTTGGACGAGGGCAAGGTCAGGCATGTGGTGATGTTGAAGGCGGTCACCGCCCCGACATCGACCGAAGCGGCATTGGTCAAGAACGCGCCGCGGCGCCCGGAGACCAAGAGGCGACTGGACGGCCGGCCGTTGACTGTGAACTGCCCCTGCGCATTGGTCGTGGCCTGCGAGATCGCCGAGTAGCTGATACCCTCGGCCTCGACGCGCACGTTGGCCGCTGGCGCGCCCGTGTCGTCGTTGACGCAGCCGGTGATGGCAACAGGGCTCGCAATCGGCGCGCCGACCATCCATTGGCCGAACGCAGCGACCGACGCGGCATAGACTCCACCCGACAGCGATGCCGAGCCCGCTTGCACCCACCGGCCACTGCCGGGGACCAACCGGTACAGATCAGCCGTCGCCGGCGCAGTGCCTCGGCTGCTGACGGGAATGTTGAGCGTCAGCGTCTGTCCACTCGCCACGTCGAGTGGCACCGATGAACTCAGCGTGACGCCGCCGAAAGTTTCCAGCGGTTCGAAATTGTCGTCGGTGTAATCGCCGGACAGCAGATGGCTGTCTGTAGCTATGGCAATCTGCGTCACGCGCACGCCGACCGTCGTTGGCGCCGCGCCACCGCCCGCCGGCACCACGGCGTTGGCGGGCAGGGTCACGGAAGCGCTGCTGGCCGTGTCGGTGACCGTACCGCCGGAGGACACGGTCACATCGGCGGTTGTTCCGAATGGCGTCAGGCGCTGCAGCCCGACCGAGGGCACCGAGCCGAGCACTTCAGCCGGTGCATACAGAGTTTCGTAGTTGGCCGCGCTGACTTCGAAGACCTCACGCGACGAAGGCGTGGCCGTTTGCTGGCCATAGGCACCATCGCTGCCGGTCGTCAGCGTGGTTGCCGAGAACTTCACAGACGCACTGGTCAACGGGATGCCGGTGCGCGAGTTGATCACCGTCCCTTGAATGGCATCATCGCTGACGACCACCGCCGGATCTGCGGCGGGGCGCGGACCATCGCCCGCCAACCCGCTGGAGCCGGTGCCAAAGGGCGGCGTGCCGGCGCCAGACCCCAATGGGTTGCTGCCTGCCCCATCGCCGAGCGGTGTCGTGCCCGTGGCCCCACCCCCGCCACCGCAGGCGACGAGCAATGCCAGTCCCGCCACACTCAGCCAGCGGCGTGGGCGCCCATTGATGTTGTCAACAGCCAGATGGTCGTGCGCCTTCACCGCACTGCTGCCTTTTCAGTAACGACCTTGGGCGTCAGGAACACCAGCAGCTCGGTGCGGTCCGACTCTTGCGTCTTGGTCTTGAACAGGTTGCCGAGGAAAGGCACATCACCCAGATACGGCACCTTGGTGACGCTCTCGTTGGCCCGCTGTTCGTAGATGCCGCCGATGACTACCGTGCCGCCGTTCTCGACCAGCACCTGGGTCTTGATTTCCTTGATGTTGATCTCGCGGCCGAGCGCCGTCAGCGCGCCGAGGCTGTCCTTGTTGATCTTCACGTCCATGATGATGTTGCCTTCCGGCGTGATCTGCGGCGTGACTTCGAGCTTCAGTGCAGCTTCGACGAACTCGATCGCCGTGGCGCCGGAGCTGGTCGAGCGCTGGAACGGCACTTTGGTGCCCTGGCTGATGAAGGCCTTGACCTGGTCTGCGGTGACGATGCGCGGGCTCGACACGACCTTGCCCTTGCCATCGGCTTCGAGCGCCGAGATCTCGAGATTCAGGAAGCGGTTGGAAGCTGCGCCGAAGATTGACAGCGCGAAGCTGGCCGGGTTGAAGCCGTTCTGGCTAAGTGCCGGCAGGTTGACCATCTGCTGATTCGTGTACGCATCGCCAGCATCGGGCGTCTGGCGCGTAACCTGGCCGACACCGAC
>JANMHY010000912.1:0-5518 GCA_031375525.1 Burkholderiales bacterium | reverse complement strand
CGGCGCCAGCGAGCGCCTGTCCGGCGGGCCGGTGGCCGAACTGGCGCGCCGCCACAGCGCCGTGCAGCAACTCGAGCGCATGCCGATCGCGATGGCCTGTGTCGCCAGCCGCAAACGCGACGGCCGCGCGGTGGCCTTCACGGCCGGCTATGTCGGCCTGGCCGTGCAGGCCAGCGCCGCCATCGAAGGCCAGTTCGCGCCGGTGCGCATCCGCGGCGAAACGTACGTCGATGCCGACTGGCACCAGCCGTTGCCGGTGCGCGTGGCGCGCGCGCTCGGCGCCCGCACCGTGATCGCCGTCGATGCCACGGCGCACATCGACCGTACGCCGCCCGGGGCCGAGCGCTACCGCGAAGGTGATCTGAAGAAGAAGGCCCTGGTCGATGCCGACGCCGCGGCCGCCGACCTCGTGCTCAAGCCCGACTTCGGCTACTGGGTCAGCCTGTCCCGCGACTTCCGCGAGCGTGCGATCGCGGCGGGGTACCGGGAGGCGATGGCGAAAGAGCGCGAGATGAGGGCTGTGCATCGCGCTTGATGTCTCGGCCCGTTGCGGTATTCGAACGGCTGCAAGTCTCCTGCACCGCAGAGGCGCAGAGAGCGCAGAGGTTCGCAGAGAAGTCCAACACTGAATTCCTCTGCGTTGCCTCTGCGTCCTCTGCGCCTCTGCGGTCAATCAAACTGAACGGTCGCGACTCCATCCAACGGGCTGTCCCGCCTCACAGCCCCGCCGGCACCACCTGCGCCGCGCCGGGCATCACCGGCAGCTTGGCCGCAGCGCGCAGCGACTCCCATTCGTCGCTCAACTGCTTGCCGGTCTTGTAGTGCGGCACGCGGAAGATCAGGCGCTTGTAGCGTGTGATCACGGCAGTCGAGCCGGCGACTTCTTCGTTCCAGTACTTGTGCGCGAGTTCCAGGTTCTTCTCGGTCTCGATCTCGAACTGATCGCGCGACGACTGGCCGCCGAAGACGTAGAGCTTGCCGCGGTAGATGCGCCAGGTGTTGGGCCCGCCGCCGCCGCCCCAGGGCACCGCGTAGTTGATGCCGTTGCTGCAGAAGCCGCCGAACTGCGGCACGTACTTTACGGGCGCGCGCTGGAACTCGGCCTTGTTGGCCTCGCTCGCAAAGCGGTACGTCACCCCCTTGTGCTCGAGCTTGATCGCCGGGTCGCCGCGCACGGCGTTGTTCTGCGTGAAGTAGGCCACCGCGTCATGGCCTTCGAGCATCAGGCGGTCGTCGCCGCCCTCGCTGCCGGTGCGCCAGGGGCCGTCGTTGGGGCTGTCGTAGGCGGCGGCGAACGCGGTCGCGCCGATCGTGAGCGTCAAGGCAATGAAGGCGCGGCGCAGCAGCATGGTCTGTTCCTCAATCGAGATCGTGGGCCCCGCGCACGCCGCTGAACTGCCAGCGCGCATCGGTGGGAGAGTGTGCGCGAGGTGCCGCTTGGCGGGGCTCGCATCGGGCATTGAATGCGCCTGCGCGTCGGCTTGCGACAGCGGCGCGCTGCGGCGTAGCGCGTGGCCAGCGCGCGGCCGGCGCAGGCGCACGCTGTTTGTGCGGCTTGATCATGCGGGCGCCTCCTGCTTGCGCCGGCCATGCGCGATGTAGCCCATGCCCGACTGCGTCGAGGTGCGCTCGAAGCCGTCGCACCAGCGCCCGATCAGATCCCACGGGTGCCAGAGGTCAGTGGGGTGGGCGTTGTACGGCCTGTTCTTCAGCCAGGGCAGCAAGTTCAGCGGCCCGGTCCACCACGGAAAGAACTTCATGCCAGCGACGGCCACATGGGCGCCGGGTTTGACCTGCCGCATGATGTTGTTGACGGCGGCCGGCGTGCGGCTGATGTCGTGCACGTAGTTGAAGAGCACCGCATCGGCGGCTTGCGGCAGCTTCACCGTTTCAGCCGCCGTGCACGAGTGCCAGACGTTGTTCCAGCGCTCGCCCATGACGCGCGCGCGAGCCCGCTGGAACATCTCCGGGCTCTGCTCGAACGCCAGCACGGTGCCCTGTTCGCCGACCGCCTGGCGCAGCAACGCGTAGGACAGGCCGGTGCCGGCGCCGACGTCGAGCACGGTCTGGCCCGGCCGCAGTTGCAGCAGCGCGATCGTGCGCTGGCGCAGCGGCATCGTGAACTGCGCCGAAGCGTCGTAGCCCGCGGCGCGGCTGCGATAGCGCGCGATCGAGACCTGGTTGGCGCTGGGTTTGTTCATTGTCGGGCTTGGGTTGTCGGGGGCGGCGTTGGTTCCTTGCGCGCTGCCAAGTCAACGCGTCATCGCGCGCCGCCAACCGTAACTCAGGACGTCGACCAGCGCCACCAGCAGCAGCATCGCGCCGAGGATGGTGCAGGTCTTGTTCATGTGGAACAGGCCCATGTGGAATGACAGCAATTGCCCCAGGCCGCCGGCGCCGACGACGCCGAGCACAGCCGCTGCGCGGATGTTGTTCTCCCAGCGGTAGAGCGTGTAGCTCATCAGTTGCGGCAGGATTTGCGGCAGCGTGGCGTAGAGGAAGACGCGGCCGTTGGCCACACCTTGCGCGCGCAGCGCAAAGCCGGGGCCGGGCGGCGCGTTTTCGATGGCCTCGGCAAACAGTCGGCCGAGCACGCCGGTGGTGTGCAAGGCCAGCGCCAGCGTGCCGGCAAAGGGGCCGAGGCCGGCGGAGATGAGCAGCAGCGCCGCCCACACCAGCTCGGGGATCGAGCGCAGCGCGTTGAGCACGAGGCGGGTCGGCGCGCGCGCGAAGGCGCGGTCCCCTGCGTGCAGGCGCGCTGCGGGCAAGGCCAGGGCCAAACCCAGTGCTGCAGCCAGCAGCGTGCCCAGCGCCGACATCGCCAGCGTTTCTGCTGTCGCCCGAGCCACCTTGCCGAGGAAGGGTGGCGACAGGTCGGGCGGCAAGAACTCGCTGAGGAAGCGGCCCATGCTGGCCGCGGCTTCGGCGGAGAAGAACGAGCGCCATTGCAGATCGAGCGACCAGAAGCTGGCGACGATCAGCACGACGATGCCGAGCGTGAACCAGCAGGCCGTGCAACGCGCGTCGAACAGGCGCGGCGGCAGGCGGTAGATGTCGTTGGCGGCGTTCATCCCAACGCCTTGCGCAAGTACGAACTTGCCCGATCCGCCAACGCGACGAGCGCGATGAAGACGAGCAGCATCGTCGCCATCTCGCCGCCGTTGAACATCCTGGCCGAGTTGTCCATCTGCTGGCCGAGGCCGCCGGCGCCGACGAAGCCGAGCACCACCGACGAGCGGATCGCGCATTCCCAGCGGTACACCGTGTAGCTCACCAGCTCGGCGGCGTTGGTCGGCAACACGGCGTAGAAGAAGGTCTGCAGGCGCCCCGCGCCGTTGCGCATCAGCGCCTCGGCGGCCTGCGTCTCGCCGGACTCCAGGATCTCGCCATAGACCTTACCGAGCATGCCGCCGTAGGTCAGCGCGATCGCCAGCACGCCGGCTGTGGGCCCGAGGCCGACGACGCGCACCAGCACCAGCGCAAACACCAGTTCGGGCACGGAGCGCAGCACGATCAGCAGCCAGCGCATGGCCTGGCGCCATGCGAAAGGCCCGCCGGCCATGCGGCCCGACAAAGCGGAGAGCGACAAGACGCGCGTCGACGACAGCGTCAGCGGGATCGCGATGAACAGCGCGAGCGTGATGCCGGCCGTGGCGATGGCCACGGTGCGCCAGGTCTCGCGCATCACGAGCGCGAGGAACTCGGCGTTCAGCGCCGGTGGGAAGAAGCTGCCGACGAACTTGCGCGTTTGTTGCAGGCTCGCCGGCTCGAACAACGACCAGGGTTTGAACTCGGTGGCGACGAGCAGCGGCCACAGCAGCAGCAGCGCCGCGCCGGTCCAGAAGACGCGCTGCAACCACGCCGGATCGCGTGATGGGGCGGCCGCCGTGCTCATGGTGTATTGCTCCTTCCCCCTGCAAGGGGGAAGGCTGGGATGGGGGTGAGCGCTCGGCATGCCAACATCCGACCCCCACCCCAACCCTCCCCCTTGCAGGGGGAGGGAGTGAAGACGAACGGCTTCATCGGCAGTGCATCACCGCCGGCTGCGCCGGCAACACCGACGGCGCGAACTCCGAGCCGCCCGGGTCGCCCAGGCGCTCGAACTCGTTGCCATAGAGCTCGGCGAGCATGTCACGCGTGACCTCTGCGGCGGGCAGATCGAAAGCCACGTGGCCGGCCTTGAGTCCGACGATGCGCGCAAAGTGTTCGAGCGCCACATCGACCTGGTGCAGCGTGGCCACGAGCGTCACGCCGCGCGCGCGCGACTCGTCGACCAGCGTGCCGATGGCCTGCCGCGCGCGGGTCGGGTCGAGCGCCGACAGCGGCTCGTCGATCAGCCACAGCGTGGCCGGCGACAGCAGCGCACGCGCCAGGCCGACGCGCTGGCGTTCGCCGCCGGACAAACGATCGACGCGTTCGAACAGCTTGTCGGCCAGGTCGAAGCGCGACAGCGCAGCATGCGCGCCGGCGATGTCGTCCGGGTAGAACAGCGAGCGCAGCGACGACCACAAACCTTGCGCCGGCAGCCGCGCGGCCAGCGTTGCCGTGACGACGCGCTGCCGCGGCGGCAGCGGCGGCACTTGCGGCGCGAGAAAGAGCTGGCCGCGCAAGCGCCGCAGCGCCGAGCGCGGCAGCGACCACGGCGTTTGGCCATCGAGCGATACCGCGCCTCGCGACGGCGGCAGCGCCGCGGCCACGACATGCAGCAACGTCGTCTTGCCGGCGCCCGACGGGCCGATGACCGCGACCTGCTCGCCGCGCGCGACACGCAGCGTGACGCTGTCGAGCGCAGCGCCAGCGGCGGGCTTTGCCGCCGGGTGCCGGGCGGCGATGTCGGTCAGAGCAAGCTGCACGCGCTCAGAGCAGCAATGCGCTCTTGGCGGCCGCTTCGATGCCCTTGTAGTTCTCGGCCTTGCTCGGGATGAAGCGCGTCGCGCGCTGCAGCTCGAGAATCGCTTTGCCTTCTGCCGTGTCCTTGGACAGTGCAAGCAGCGCGGCGGTCAGCTTCTCGCGCGTCGCGGCCGGCATGTCGGCGTGCACCGTCCAGTTGTAGTCGTAGTACGGCGGTGTTGTGTAGAAGACCTTGACCTTGTCGGTATCGACCTTTTTGTCGGCGACGAACTTGTCCCACACCGAGATGTTGAGCGCACCGGCCTGCACCTTGCCCGAGGCCACGGCGGCGATGGTCGCGTCGTGCGCGCCGCTGAAGGCGACGCGTTTGAAATCTTTGTCCGGATCGACGCCGGCTTGCAGCAGAAAGCTGCGCGGCATCAGGTGGCCGCTGGTGCTGCTTTGCGAGCCGAAGCTGACGTCTTTGCCCTTCAGATCGGCGAGGGTCTTGATCGCCGGGTCGGCGGTGATGAAGACCGAGCGGAATTTCTCGTCTTCCTCGCGCTGCACGATCGGGATCGCCTTGCCGCCGGAGCGCGCATTGGCCTGCACGAAGGTGAAGCCGCCGAACCAGGCCATGTCCACTTTCTTGTTGACCAGCGTCTCGACGGCGGCGGCGTAATCGGTG
>JANMHY010000893.1:0-3780 GCA_031375525.1 Burkholderiales bacterium | reverse complement strand
CAGGATCGGCGGCAGCATGGCGTAGCGGTCCTTGCGCCCCTTGCCTTGTTCGACGCGCAGGGTCATGCGCTGGCTGTCGACGTCGCCGACCTTCAAGGCGATGACTTCGCTGGCACGCAGCCCGGCGCCGTAGGCCACGGCCAGCGCCGTCTGGTGCTTGAGGTTCCAGGCCGCCGCGATCAAGCGCGAGACCTCCTCGCGGCTGAGCACCACCGGCAGCGTGCGCGGCACAGACACGGGTTGCATCTTGGCCATCAACTCGCCACGGCTGAGCGTGACGTCGAAGAAGAACTTCAGGCCCGAGATCGTCGCGTTTAGCGTGATCGGCGAGGCACCCTCGTCGACCAAGTGCATCTGGAAGCTACGCAGGTCCTCGGCACTGGCGGTGTCGGGAGATCGGCCCAGGAACTTGGTCAGCTTGCGCACTGCGCGCAGGTAGCCGGCCTGCGTCTTGGGCTCGAACTTGCGCATGCGCATGTCCTCGAGCATGCGTTGACGCAACGGTGAGACGGTGGAAGTCGAAACGTCCATGATCCTGCTCCTGTCAGTGAACGAGGCGGATTGCCTCGATCACCAACATGGCAGAGTCACGGGCGCAACGAACCACCACCGGCCTGGCCGGAGCGCCTACCGCGCGAGCGGTTTAGTCCCTTGACCAGGAGCCGCCGGCCTTTTTCACGGCCTGGAACGCATCCGCGTTTCAAGCCTCGGCTGTCAGTTCGGCAGTCAGCTCGTCCTTGCGCGTGGCCATGTCAGCGCCGAGCGTCTTGGTGTCGAGTTTGGCCTTCTTGACCTTGGGGAACATCTCGCCTTCTTCTTCCTTGACGTGGTGGTCGATGTACTCGCCGAGCACTTTGACCTTGGCGTCATAAAGCGCTTCGCCGGGGCTCGAGTCTTCGAGTTGCGCGATCAGATCCTTGGCGGTCGAGTGCTCGACGTCGGCCTCGTCGACGAGGTCGGCATCGTCACCGAGCACCTCGCGCGCAGCCGGGTAGAACAGCTCCTCTTCGACCGTAGCGTGCACGGTCAGCTTCTGGCAAATCCGCTGCGCGATGGCCTGCTTGTCATCGGCGTTGCCGTCGGCTTCGACCAGCGCGTCGTATTGTTTGAACAAGGCTTTGACTTCCTTGTGGTCGCTCATCAGCAGGTCGATGGCGTCGCTCGGTGCCGGCTTCGATGCCGGTTTGGCGGGCGCCTTGACGCGGGTTTTGGTGGCTGTGTTCATGTCGGTTCCTTGTGTACTGAGAGGGTGCAAATTGAAGGGCCGGATTCAAGCGCTGACGGCGCGCGCTTCGTCGCGCAGGCGGCGCACTTCGCCGTGGTTGCGCTTGGCATCCTCGTACTGCGTTTGCACGATGCTGCGCACCGGCTCGGGCAACGCCTCCTCGAGCGCGTCGCGGTAGCTCTCCAGCGCCTTGTTCTCGCCGCGTTCGGCTTCTTCGAGGATCGCCAAGTCCGTCTGCGTGGACAGCGTGCTGCGCACAGACACCCAGCCGCGGTGCATCGCGCCGGCCATCGAGCCGCCGTCTTCGGCTTTGCCGCCCAGCTTCACCACTTCTGCGGCAAGTCGACTGGCGGCCACGCCGCATTGTTCTGCCGCTTGCACGAAGCGCGTGCGCGTCTGCGCGTTGCGCAAATGTTCGGCCGACGCCCGGTAGCCGTACTCGCCGTCCTTGCAGGTTTCGATCAGATCGTTGAGCGTGCCGATCACGTCATCGTTCTCCATGGGAAAGTCCTTTGATCAATCGGTGGGAGGACGCCCGCCAGGGCATGTGGCGTGCCTGCCAACCGCCAAAATGACCTGGCGTGTTCACGCGTTCTGCGCGCCGCCGTCGGCCTCCGAGGGGGTCGAGATGGCACTCACGGCCTCGTCCACCGGGCCGGGTTGGCGCGTGGCGAGGTCGCCGATGGAGACGATGCCGACCAGCTGCCGATCGACGTTGATCACCGGCAGCCGTCGCACCTGCGCCTTGCCCATCAACAGCAGCACCTCTTGCGCGTCCTGGTCGTCGGTGCAGAACTCGAGCGCGCTGGTCATCACCGCCGACACACGCGCCTGATCCGGCGCCAAGTTCATTGCCGTGCCGCGGATCGTGATGTCGCGGTCGGTGACCATGCCGAGCAGGTGCTTGCCGTCGCACACCGGCAGCGAACCGACATCCAACTGGTCCATCAACTGCGCCGCCCGTTGCAGCGTGTCGTCGGGGCCGACCACCTGCACGTCGGTGCTCATGATCTCGGCAATGGTGGACATGGTGATTTCCTTGATGGTGAGTGTCGGGTCAGGAGCGCGGGCGTCGCAGCGCACGCTCGGCCTCGAGGCCCGAAGGCGTTTGGGCATCGAGGCCGCGATCGGGCGATTCGGCGACCTGCGGCTCGTCGTCGACATGCGCGATCAGCTCTTCGATGATGAAGTTGCCGTAGTGCTGCGCGCGCTCGGCGTTGAAGGGTCTGACGATGTCGGCAACGCGGCGCGCCGACTCGTCGTCGGCCACCTGCACGACCAGAAAGTGGTAGCCGAGTGCCGCCAACTCGCCTTGCGCTTTGACGAGATTGAGCTCCTGCCCCATCGACGCCAGCGCCGTTGCGCGTTCAAGATCGGTCTTGACCTGCTCGGTCATTTCGTCGGCGCTGTACGGCGTCACGTCGTTGCTCGTCACGCCCGCCGTTTCGAGCGCCTGCGCGGCGGCGCGCTGATCTTCGGCCGAAGGAAAGGACATGACGACGTGGCCGACGGGCTTGAAGACGCCGTGGCTGGTCGGTGGGTTTTGTTTGTCCATGGGGCGCTCGCTCTGGGGATCGACGACAAGTCGGCAGTCGGGTCGTGTTGACCTGCGTGCTGCGATCGTCGGTGGGCGGCGCGTGTTCGCCGGTCCGCCGGCTGCGCGTTGCGCTGTAGGACAAAGCCTCGCCTGGACACTGCGACGGCTCGCGCGTTGCGCTGTCGAACATGCACTGCGCCGGCGCGGCAGCCCTGGCGCGCCCGGCTGGGATCGAACCAGCGACCCTTGGCTTCGGAGGCCAATACTCTATCCACTGAGCTACGGGCGCGAGGAGCGGCATTCTAGCGGGCGACCTCTCGTGCACAGGGCCGTCGCTATAATTCGCGGCCCTTGCGTGCCCCGTGCACGCAATGTTTTTTCCGAGTTTTCTTTTGACGAGGATGGCATGAGCAACGCTCACCACGACGACCACGATCTGCCGCATGACCTCCCGCATGAAGGCCCCATCAAGACACCGAAGCAGCTCATCTGGGCGGTGGCGCTGTCGTTCATCGTGCCGATCCTGTTGATCGTCCTGCTGGCCAACTACGTCACCTCGCAAAGCAAGCCGGCCGCCGGCAGCGATGCCATGACCGATCAGGCGGTGGCCGCGCGGCTGCAGAAAATCGGCGCGGTCGAGATCAAGGACTTGTCCGATCCGGCATCGATGAAGACCGGCGCCCAGGTCTATGCGGCGCAATGCACCGCCTGCCACGCCGCCGGTGTGGCCAACGCGCCGAAGTTGGGCGATGCCGCGGCCTGGGGCCCGCGCGTCAAGACCGGCTACGAGGCGCTGCTCACGTCCGCACTCAAGGGCAAGGGCGCGATGGGCGCGCAGGGCGGCGGCGACTACAGCGATTTCGAGATCGGCCGGGCAGTGGTGTATATGGCCAACCAGGCCGGCGGCACGTTGCCGGAGCCGAAGATGCCCGCGCCGGCGACGGCCGCGGCCACCGATGCCCCGCCGGCCGCGCCTGCTGCTCCCGCAGCGCCGATGCCTGCCGCCGCGCCGGTGGCC
>JANMHY010000892.1:0-2104 GCA_031375525.1 Burkholderiales bacterium | reverse complement strand
GGATCGCATTGCCTCGTTAACTCAGTGGCCAGAGTGCCGGCCTGTCTAGTCGGAAGCCGCGGGTTCGAATCCCGCACGGGGCGCCAGATCAGTTTGCCGAGATAGCTCAGCAGGTAGAGCGGCGCGTTGAAGGCGCGCGCGTCGGGGGTTCGATTCCCTCTCTTGCACCAGACAAACAGAACCTCGTTAGCTCAGTTGGATCAAGAGCGCCGGTTTACGAAGCCGGAGGTCGCACGTTCGAATCGTGCACGAGGTGCCATCAACGAGGCCCATTGACACGGAGTCGGCACATCACACGATGGTCCGCACGCGTCGTTGACAGAGGCTGTGAGCAATGAAGCTGAAGCGGTCCGCAAAGGAGTACCGGGGCCACGTACCGACTTCCCGGTGCGCCCGAGGTGGGTTCGAGCGGAGCGAACTTTGGCACGGCGACGCGACGAGTGGCACGACCGGTGCTGGCGCAGGCCGATGCCGATTTGCCGCACGTCCCGGAGGGCACACATGTTTCGCGGTGACGGCAAGCTGCGCCTGAGCGCTCGCGATCTGCGACGTTGGGCGCGGATCACAGGCTTCGAGCCTGTTGGCATTCGCTGCGTTGCGGACCTGGCCGCGTATGTGCAGGTTTGCAAGGCGCACTACTGGGGCACGTCGAAGGAGACCCGCTTCATGCACTGGCTGATCGACGAGGAGTTCCGCCGATGTGTCGGTGGCGATGGAGGTGGCGCCTGCGATGCCCGCAGCGACAGCGGTCCTGAACCCAGCAAGCTGGGTTCACGGGCGAACGGCACGGGGTCGCTGACGCTGGTCGATGGTGGGCGCGCGGCCCTTGAGCGTGAACTGCTTTGGCTGGTGGCGCTGGGCAATGCCGAAGCGCCCCGCGCCATCAAGCTGCAACGCATGCTCTCGGCCCGTAGGCCCGGTTTGCTTCGGCTAGTTGGCCAGATCGGTCATGCAACCGGCGGCGCCGACGATGCCGAGCCGTCGTCGGATCGGTGACGGGCGCATCCGCCGCTGCGGCCTGAGCCTGCAGGCCTCACGGCACCACCCCCCGCCGAAATTCACGGCACAAATCCGTCACACCAAAGACAAACAGGTTAGCGACTTGCGTCGCTAACCTGTTGTTTTATATGGCTCCCCGACCTGGGCTCGAACCAGGGACCTACGGATTAACAGTCCCTGGGGATGCAACTCTATGAGACGTCGTGAGACGCCGCGTGCGCCCGAGGCCTTCACAAATCAACGACTTACGTCCAAAGTGGTCGCACGCCGTCTCGGACCATCGCGCGCCAAACGGGCACGAAACGGGCACGAGATGGGCACGAGCAGGACCCACGGACGACATGCGCACTCAAGTTTCGGACATCACCTCGGCGCTCAAGGCGCTGCAAGACGACGCCTTCGTCACGCTGCGCCCGCGCCTGGAGCGCGGCGGCGCGCTGCAAGGCCGTCGCCAGGCCAGCGGCGCGGTGCAGCTGTACTGGCGCTACACCCAAGACGGTCGCAGGCACCGTGAGCCGATCGGCTTGTACGACGCGTCGGCGCCGCCGAAGAAGCTGCAGCCGACAGCGCGCGGCTACAGCATCGCCGCCGCACTGGAGAAGTGTCGTGAACTCGCTGCCCTGCACGCGCAGCGCGCTGCGGCGGGTGGCTTGCGTGCACTGAAGGTCGAGCAACAACGGGCCTTGAACGAGCAACAGGCAATCGCTGCGGAGCAATCGCAGCGCACCTTGCGTAAGCTGCTCGACATCTACGTCGCCCACCTGAGGGCGCAGGGGCGGTGCAGTCACGTCGACGCGCGCCAGATCTTCGAGCGCCATGTGGTCGAAGCATGGCCAAGGGTAGCTGATGCGCCGGCGGTGGAGTTGACGCCCGACCAAGTGCTCGACATGCTGCGCCGCCTGATCGAGGCCGGCAAGGGTCGCACTGCGAACAAACTGCGCTCTTACCTGCGAGCGGCTTACCAGTGCGCGCTGGACGTGCGCATGGTTGCGTCGATCCCGATGGCCTTTAAGGCGTTTGCGGTGAGCGTGAATCCGGTTGCGCAGACGCGGCGCTCGCCGCAGTACGACCGCGCTGACAAACGGCCGTTCATCGTGGTCGAACT
>JANMHY010000878.1:0-24357 GCA_031375525.1 Burkholderiales bacterium | reverse complement strand
GGCACGGCCACACGGCCTCGCGCGCGCCTAGCTGTGCGCCCTGTGGCGGCCCGGCGCGAGTCCTCCGGTGGCGCTAACAGGCCCTCCGCCGACACCGACAGCGACAGCTACGTCTGCGTGTCGGGCAACGCGGCGGTCAGCGAAGACGCTGCCAAGAAGAAGGCGCTGTGGTCGCCGATGGCCAAGGCCTGGTTCCCGGGCGGCGTCGATGACCCGGACCTGCTGCTGGTACGCATCGACATCGAGCATGCCGACTACTGGGACGTCAAGGAAAGCGAGATCGTCCAGCTCTGGCGCATGGCCGCTGCCGCCGTCACCGGCAAGCCGCCAGTCGATCTGGGCGAGCGCGGTCACGTCGAGGTGCGCTGACGCGCATCCCATGGCGCCGCGCCCAGATCCCGGTGAACTCGACGCCGAGCAAAAAACTTTGCGCTGAGTAGTACACCCACAGCACCATCGCCACCAGCGACGCGGATGGCGTGTATGCGCTGCCCGAGCAACCGGCATGCCCGTCGCAGACGGCAAGCGATGCCACCGCATTGGCCGGCCCATATCGGAAACAGCCTACAAGAACGCGCGGCACAAGACGGCGCGGGGCCAGCCGCGCGGGTCGTAGTCTGAGCCCGTGTCAACCTCTCTGGCGCCACCGCTGATCCGCAGGCGGATCGTTGTGGTTGCGCGCGATGCTTTTGGAGACGATGCATGAGCACGATCGATTTCCGCGCTGAGCCGCGGCAGCAGCAAGCCTTGAGCCCGAAGCTGCAGCACGCGGTGCGCCTGCTGCAACTGTCGTCACTCGACTTCGCCCGCGAAGTCAGTCAGGTGCTCGGCCGCAATCCGTTCCTTGAGATTGAAGACGCCGACGAAGAGGACGCGGGGTTCTCGGCAGATGACGTGCCCACGTCGCAGAAAGAGGGCGAGCACGAAGCCGTGGACGGCAGCGACAGCGGCGACAGCGACAGCGACCGCGACCTCTGGCAGGCCGACCCCTCGGGCCGCCAGCCCCGTGCCGATCACGGCCAGGCGAGCGCACTCGACACGATGGCGGCCCAGGTGTCGCTGGCCAACCATCTGCACCAGCAGTTGATGGCGCAGCCCTTGCCGGCCCGTGACCGCCTGCTGGCGCAGGTGATCGTCGAGTCGCTCGACGACGACGGCTACCTGCGCACGCCGTTGGGTGAGCTGCGAACGCTGGCCGATCTGGCGCCGGCGCCCGATCTGCCCGAGATGGCGCTGGCGCTGCAGCGTGTGCAAGCGCTCGAGCCCGCGGGCGTGGCCGCGCGCGACGTGGCCGAATGCCTGCGCCTGCAACTGCCGTCGATCGACAGTGACGACATGCGCGAGATCGCCGAGGAGATCATCGACGACCACTTGGCGCTGCTGGCCTCGCGCGACGTGGCGGCGCTGGCACGTGCGCTGCGACGAGCGCCGGCCGAGGTCGAAGCGGTCTGCGACCGCATCCGCCATCTCGACCCGCACCCCGGCTGGCGCCATGGCGCGAGCGACACCCAGTACGTCGTTCCCGACGTGATTGCGCGCAAGCGGCGCGGCGCCTGGACGGTGCATCTGAATCCGGCCGTCGTGCCGCGCGTCAAGCTCAACAAGGTCTATGCCGAGCTCTTTCAGCGCTGCCGCCGTGATGACAGCGCCGCCGCAGACCGAGGCGCCCAGCCGCATGGCGAGCTGGCCGGGCACCTGCAGGACGCGCGCTGGACGGTGCGCAACGTCGAGCAGCGCTTCTCGACCATCCTCGACGTGGCGCAGGCGATCGTGCGCCGGCAGAAGCACTTCTTCGATTTCGGTTCGATGGCGATGAAGCCGCTGGGCTTGCGCGACATTGCCGACGAACTGGACATGCACGAATCGACCGTCTCGCGCGTCACCAACAACAAGTTCATCGCCACACCGCTCGGCGTTTTCGAGCTCAAGCACTTCTTTTCTCGCGCCATGGTCACGGCCAGCGGCAGCGCCTGCTCGGGCACGGCGATCCGCGGCCTGATCGAAGACATGATCGAAGCCGAAGCCGCGCACGCGCCGCTGTCGGATGCCGAGATCGCGCGCCAGTTGGCGCGCCAGGGCCTCACCGTGGCCCGACGCACCGTCACCAAGTACCGTCAGTTGCTGCGCATCGAGTCGGTCGAGCGCCGGCGTCGCCAGGCTTGATGGTGATCTCAGCGTGGCACGCTGGCCGGCGCGGGGGTCCAGCGTCGTGGCTGGCGCAGCACTGTGGCCGAAGCAGGCGCTTTGTCGCCGCCGTGGGCTGTCTCAGCGTCTGGCGCCCAGTCCACATTGGCCGCGACGCGATCCAGGAAAGCGTCGTAGCGGGCGACGAACAGGCTCGGCGCTTCGAGGTGCGGCATCGCACCGGTGCCGAACGTATCCCAGCTCCAATGCGCGGGCGGGCCGATGCGCGACAGGCCGCCGACGTCGGCGAACTCGCCGCGCACGCCATGGGCCAGCCAAACCGCCGGCGCCATCAGCGCATAGCGCTCGGCGATGCCTTGGGTGAACAGCGCACCGGCGATGAACGCGGCCGGCGCATGCCGGGCCCCCGGTCGGCGGGCCGTCAACTCTTCGTAAGCCAGCAGCGTCTCGTCGATCACCGGCGAGCCCCATGCGCGTTCGAGGAACCACCGCATCGATGCGGGCGTGGTCAACAGGCGGAAGACCGGCTCGCCGATCGGTGCGCTGAGCAGGCGCCGCAACCACGGTTTTTCCTTCGTCCGTCCGTTGTCGTAATGTTCGTCGCGTCCCGATTCGAGGCCGCTCGGGCTGACCAGCGCCACGCTGCGAAACCAGGTCGGCTGCTCGAGCACGGCCAGGGCCACGAACTCGCATGACAGCGACAACGCCAGCACGTCGATCGACTGGGCGAAACCCAACGCTCGAAAGTGCTGCGCGGCCCGCAACACGGACTCGGCCATCATCGCCGGCGAATAGGGCAGCCGACCCCGTTGCGAGGAGCCGAAGCCCGGCAACTCGAGTGCCAGTGTCGGCCGGCGCGCGCCGTAGCGCTCGAACAGCGGCTTGACCTCCGCGGCCGACGCGCTGGCGTTGATGCTGTGCACCAGCAGCAGCGGTGCTGCGCCCGCATCGAAGCCGGACGGTTCGCGCTGCGCCGATTCACTGGCATAGGCGCACAGGCCGGGGCCTTGCCCGGCAATCTTGATGCGTCTGCCGCTGAGGGCTGGTGGCAATCTTGAGTTGATCATGGAAAAACCTCGATGCGGCGTCGGACCGCAGCCACCAGCGGTCACGTCGGCGGCGCATCGTTCTCGCGGATGCGCCGCCGCAATGAGCTGATCAGCTACGCACGATGATGTCGTTGCGCACGCCGGTCACGCCTGAGGTGTCGCGCGCCAGGCGTTCGGCCATCGCCTTCTCTTCGCCCGACTTGGCGAAGCCCGACAACTGCACCACGCCCTTCAACGTCTCGACGCTGATGGACATGGCACTGACCGTCTTGTCTGCGGCGAACTTGGCTTTGACGCGTGTCGTCAGCGCGGTGTCGTCCACGTAGGCGCCGACGCTTTCCTGGTCGCGCACGACGGCGCATCCGGTGCCTGCGAGCAGTGCGGCGGCCGACATGGCGGCGATGAGAATGTGGCGTGTGTTCATGTGAGTTCTCGGTGAGTGTGGGTTGAATTCAAACAAGCGGTTGCAACGGTCAGCCCTTCGGCGCCACCGTCAGTTGGTTGTCGACGGCCTTGACGCCATCGACGCGTTGCGCCAACGTCGTCGCACGGTCCTTGGAAGCGGCGTCCGGCGCGGTGCCACGCAAGGCGACACGGCCTTCGACCGTGTCCACGTTGATGCGCAGTGCGCTCAACTGGCTGTCTTTGGCCAGCTCGGCGTTGACCGACGTCGTGATCACGGCGTCCTTGGCCTTGCCGGTCACGCTGTCCATCGCGCCTGCGGCGCCGTCTTTGGCTTTCTCGCCAGCGGCGCGCATGTCGGCTTGAACTTCGTCGGCCTTCTTTTCCACTTTGGCCACGGTGCTGTCCACCTTCTGGCCCGCTGTGCGCCCGTCGTCGGCGCGGTTGCACGCGGACAGCGTCGCTGCCGCAGCGATGGCGGTGAGGATTGTGATCAGGGTGGTTGCTCGGTGCTGGGTCATGGTCTGTTCCTTTCAATGTGCGGCGCAGTGCGCCGGGTCATCAAACGATAGAGGCAGTCGATGCAGGCAGCGATAGGCGGCGAGGCGGTTGCCATGTCAGACAAAACCGCCCCTGCGCACCATGCGTAACGTCTTGTTCGCTGCGCTGTCAGTAGGTGCTGCTGCGCTCGAACCAGGTTTCATCGGCACTGTGTTCCCAGTCCTTCACCTGACGTTCGGCTTCGTCCTTCGCAATGCCGTAGCGCTCCTGGATCTTGCCGGCGAGCTGGTCGCGGCGGCCGGCGACGACGTCGAAGTCGTCATCGGTCAGATCGCCCCATTGCTCCTTGACGCGACCCTTGAGCTGCTGCCAGTTGCCTTCGATGCGGTCCCAGTTCATGGTGACTCCTTCAATAACGGTGATGGTGGATGTGCCGCCCCGCAGGATGGTGTTGCGCCCGATGGCAACGCAGGTGGCCACGGCGTGAACACACTTTAGAAACGGTCGCAGGCGACGCCTGTCGGTGCGTGCGGCTGCGTCGTGTAGGACAGGTCCGATGAACATGCCGTTGCCGACTGCGCTCGGCCAGCGTGGCGGCGGCGCGCAAGGGTCAGTGGATGACGATGGCCTTGTCGGCCACGTAGCGCGAAAAGTCGCTGGCCGGGATGGCCGCAGCCTGCCGCGTGTCGGCACTGCCCCAACTGATCGTGACGTCGTTGCCTTGCGTCTCGATCTCGACCGGTCCCTGGGGCACGCTGCACAGCGGCCCGTCGCCGAGCCGGTATTCGACGATGCCTTTGATGTCTGCGCTGGCGATGGTCATGTGATGGTCCCTGCGTTGATCAGCCCGGCACCATCTCGGCGCTGCGCTCCCACGCCGCACGCGCCGCGTGCCGGGCCTCGAACCAGCTCAGCCGCGAGTTGCCTTTGATCTGCTCCCACTCTGTGCCGAGGCGGCACTCCACGTCTTCGAACAAGGTGTCCTCGCGAAAGCGTGCGTGCCCCATGCGAAGTGCGGGCGCGTAGTCTTCGAAGGTCAGGCCATCGAAGTAGAACGGCTGGCGCTTGAAATGCGCGCGCCAATAAACTCCTTCAACGTCATCGCTCGAGTTCATCGCCGACTCCTGATCCAGCCGATTGCCTGGCAATGACTCTAGGCCGGGCACCACCCGCCGGGCGCAGGACGGGTCTGCGTGCGGCTGTCGGGGCAGTCCTACAGCGCTCGCCGTACAGAATGTCAATTGACATAGCGGCAGGCGGCGGCTCAGTACATCATTACCGGTACATTGTTTGCTTGGCGAAAGACAGGCCATGAATGACGCACCAAACCACGAACTCTCTACTGCTCGCAGGCCGCAGTCCTCTTCGAGCGAGCCAGGCGTGAGTGCCGGCGAGCGCATCGTCGTCGTCGACGACCATGCCGAGCTGGCGGACACGCTCGCCGAGGTGCTGGGCCTGGACGGCTTCGACGTGCGCACCGCCGCCGACGGCGCCAGTGCGCTCGATGTCATCGCCGAACACAAGCCGATCTGCGTGCTCACCGACGTCGACATGCCGGGCATGAACGGTTTCGAGCTGGTGCAGCGCCTGCGCGAACTCTATGCATCGGACATCGTGCTGATTGCCATCACCGGCTGGGGCGAGAGTGACCCGCGCGTCGCCAAACAGTTCGATGCCTTCGATCACTGCCTGCGCAAGCCGATCGACCTGGCGTTTCTGCGCAGCCTGTTGCGGCCGTCTTAGCGGATCGCCGCCAACAGCGCGTCCGGCGAGCAGGGTTTGGGCAACACCGTCACACCGAGCGCCGTGGCGCGGTCGAGCGATTCGGAATAGCCGCTCATCAGCACGATGGGCAGAGTAGGGTGGTCGGTCTTGATGCGCGCCGCCAGGTCGATGCCGTCCGCCGTGCCGCCCATGACGACGTCGCTGAGCACGATGTCGAACTGGGCGGCCTCGGTTCGCAGCACGTCCAGCGCCAGGTCGGCGTTGTCGAGTTGGCGCACAGTGCAGCCCAGCGATTCGAGCAAGCTGGCGGTGGCGGACGCCAGTTCCGGGTTGTCTTCGACCAGCAGCACCCGCACACCGGGCAGCGGCTGCGCAGCGGCCGGCGCCGCCGCCGGCGGCAACCGCGGTGCCGGCCCCGGCGATGACTCCGGCGCCGGCACCTCCTGCGGCCCGGCGACCGGGAAGTACAGGCGCACCGTCGAGCCCTCGCCGACGCGGCTGTCGAAGGTGGCCGTGCCACCGGCGCGCGTGCAGAAACCATAGACCTGGGACAGGCCCAGGCCGGTGCCCTTGCCGACTTCCTTGGTGGTGAAGAAGGGCTCGAAGACCCGCTCCAGCAGTTCCGGCGCGACGCCGGTGCCGCTGTCTTGCACGCTGATGACGACGAAGGCGCCGGCCAGGCCGCGCGCAGCGCCGGCGACCGCGTTGGCCGCCGCGATGCGCAGCGATCCGCCGCTGGGCATGGCGTCGCGCGCATTGATCGCCAGGTTGAGCAGCGCCAGCTCGAGCTCGGCCAAGTCGACTTCGACCAGCGCGGTGTCGGGCTCGACATGCACTTCGACGTGGACGGAAGAGCCGACGGCCGGCCCGATCAGCGTCTGGATATTCGGCAACTGATCCTGCAGCCGCACACGCTCGGGGCGCAGCGCCTGGCGGTGCGCAAACGACAACAACTGCCCCGTCAGCTTGGAGCCGCCGGCCACCGCGCGCTCGATCGCCGCGAGCTGCGGGCTGTCGGCGAGCGCCGGCTGCAGCCGCCGCTGCAAGTAAACATTGTTCGATATCACCATCAACAGGTTGTTGAAGTCGTGGGCCACGCCGCCGCCGAGCCGCCCCAGCGCTTCGAGCTTTTGCGCCTGGCGCAAGCTGTCTTCGATTTGCAGGCGCTGCGCCGTTTCGTATTGCAGTTGTTGCGCCACCGCCATCGAGCGCCGCGTGCGTTGCAAGGCCACCCAGGCGACGTAGATCAGCGCCAGCGCGATCGGGAACACGAAGCCTGCCAGCAAGGTGAGTTGGCGGTACCAGGGCGCCAAGGCGGCCGAGTGTTTGGTCCAGGCCACGATGCGCACCGGGTAGCGGCGGAGTGGCCGCTCGGCGACGATGCGCTGCCCGTCGCCTCGTGCGGCAATGGTGCTGCCAGCGCTGGCGGCGTTGCCAGGGGCATCGGCGCTGGCCGGTGCGCGCGGCCAGCCGGCCAACAGGGCGCCGCCGGCATGCCGCAATTCGATGTTGAGATCGCGGTCCGGGCTGGCCAGGTCGCTGTAGAAATCGGCAAAGTACTGCGGCAACATGCTCGCCGACATCACGGCCGTCAGGGCGCCGTCGCTGCCGTTGCGGCGCAGGCTCATGTCGAAGAACGGCTCGCCCGTGGTGCGGCTGGTCAGCACCTCGGTGAAAAAGGGTTGCACGCCGCCTTGGCGGTGGTGGCGGAAGAAGGCGCGGTCGGCGACGTTGACCGGTGGCGCCGGAAAGGCGCGGTTGGTGGCGATCATCTGGCCGCTCGGGCCGATCACGAACAGGCCCTGCAAGTGGCGCAGATCGGCCGTCATGCGCACCAGTTGATCGTGCAGCAAGCGCTCGCGGGCTTTTAGCTTGTATTCAGGATCGTCATCGAGCGCGTCCGCAACGAGGCCGAGCAGGGCGATGTTGGTCTCGAAGACCTTCAACGCATGCTCTTCGCCGATCCGCGCCGCGCTGTCGACGCGCAACCGGGCTTCGTCGAGGGCGCGCTGGTGCAAGTTCCAGCCGACCAGCGCGAACAGCAGCAGCGGCACGGCACCAGCCAGCCACATCGTGGCCTGCAGCCAGAGCAGCGTTCTCGCCGGCGCAATTTCTCCCCCGTCGTTCAACTGCACGCGTGCCACCTCGGTGTCGATATCTGGCCGCGGCGAGTCTATGTCGCCCGAACAGCGTTGCGCACCGCATTCAACCCTGGGCTAGGCTGGCCGTGGCGGCCTGGGCACACGCTTGCCGATGTCGAAGCAAGGTCAGCGTCCGGCGAAGCCCCTCGACACTCAGCGTGGCGCCGTGCTGGCGCCGGCTACTCAGCGGCATCGTGCTGCCGATCACCGGCAGCATCGGCGCGATCTGACGGCGTTCGGCAGGCGGCTCGCCCCGGCGATGACGTCGGGTGCGGCTCGTGCTCGGCGGGTTCGTGCTCGCCGCCTCCGTCGTCGTCGCGATCCTGGTCGGGCTCGGGATCGGGTGTGACGTCGAGCGCGGTGACGGTCTTGTCTGTTTCGATCGACATCACCTCTTCCGGCAGCGCGCTGCGCGGCGCGCCTTCGCGCGTCGCCTTGTCAACCGGCGTCAGAGGATCGGGCAGGCCGGGCTGGCGCGTTGCGCCAGCGCGGTCGCTGCCGGAATCGGAACTGTTGCTCGGGCCGAGCGCGCTGTCGCGGCTTTGTGTCATGGTCAGTCGATCTCGAAATGCTTGGCGTCGAAGCGACCGAACTCGATCGCCGACTCGCCGACGCTGGTCAATGCCCACCATGTCCAGAGCGCAACGCCGAACGAGGCCAGCGACAGGACGACCACCAGAAACAAGGCAAAACCGTTCATGACAACCCTTCGCGCAACAAACCACCAAACGCCACTCAACTATCGGCGGCAATTCAGTTCCTGAAAGCAGACGGCACCGTGGCGTTGGGTAGTCGAACTCCTACGGGCAGCGACACCTCCGGCACGCCATTTGCCAGAATGTGCTCACAACATCGCTTGCGCCAGGGGCTTGCCATGAGACACCGCAGTCCAGAGGGCAAGCGCCGCGGCGGCCCGTCGTGCTGACAGCAACGCTGCTCTTGCTCGGCGCCGTGCTGGTGGCGATGAGCCTGGCCGAGCGCGTGGTGACGCGCCTGCCGATGTCGCCGGCCACGGTGTACTTGCTCGTCGGCGTGGCGGCCGGTGCGGTGGCGCCGGCGCTGACCGTCGATGACGCGTTGCGCCACGCACCGGCGCTGGCGGTGGCCACGGAACTCGCGGTGCTGATCTCGCTGTTCACCGTCGGCCTGCGCCTGCGCGTGCCGCCGACCTGGCAGGCCTGGCGCGTGGCGGCGCTGCTGGCCAGCGCCGGCATGTTGGTGACGATCGCCCTGGCCACGGCCGCAGCGGTGTGGCTGCTCGGCCTGGGCGTGGCGGCGGCCCTGCTGTTGGCCACCATCCTCGCGCCGACCGACCCGGTGCTGGCGTCGGAAGTGCAGATCCAATCCGAAGGCGACCGCGACGCCGTGCGCCTGTCGCTCACCGCCGAGGGCGGCTTGAACGACGGCACCGCGTTGCCGATCACGATGTTCGCGCTCGGCCTGCTGGGCTTGCACACGCTGGGGCCGCTGGGCAGCCGATGGGCCGCACTCGATCTGTTGTGGCCGATCGGCGGCGGCCTGCTGATCGGCTGGTGCTTCGGCCGCTTGCTCGGCCGCGCCGTGCACGCGCTGTTGAAGCGCGGCCATGCGATCGAGTGGGACGAGCTGCTCTACCTGGGCACGATCGCACTCGGTTTTGCGATCGCCAGGCTGACCCACACCTCGGCGTTTTTGGTGGTCTTCGTTGCCGGGTTGTCGCTGTTTCACGGCGGCCGACCGGCCTCTGCGGGCGGGCGCACCGGGGTCATGAGCGAGCGCCTGGTGGAGTTCGGCCACCGCTGCGAGCGCTTGATCGAGGTCGCCATGGTGATGCTGCTCGGCGCCGCGCTGGCCTCGGCGCCGCTCGACGCCAAGGTGTTCGCGTTCGCGCTGCTGTTCATCGTCGTGCTGCGCCCGCTGTCGGTGCTGCTGGTGGTTCGACAGCGCCACCTGCCGGGGCCGCAGCGCCGGCTGGTGGCGTGGTTGGGTGTGCGCGGCATCGGCTCGCTGTTCTATCTGGCCTTTGCGCTGGCTCAGGGTGTCAGCGTCGCGCTGGCGGCGACGCTGGTCTCGGCCTGCCTGTGGACGATTGCGCTGTCAATCGTCGTCCACGGCATCTCGGCCACGCCGCTGATGGCATGGCACCAGGCGCGTCGCGCGCGGTCTGCCGTGCGCAAGCGCTGAAGGCTTGCTGCGCCGAGCCCGTCAGCGCTTGGCGCTGCCGGGTTCAGACACCTTGCGGTGCGCTGCGGCCTTGTCGAGGCCGCTCGCCGCTACAACGAAGACCAGAAGCGGTTTGTGGACTCCGGCTCGGTGACCGATGCAGCCAGGCGAGCCAAACCGGCAACCGATGCCGAGGCCAGCGACCTGCTCGCCGCAGAGCAGCAGGGCCGCAAGAAGGCCAAAGGCGAAGACCCGACCGTGCCGGGCGCCAACGCAAAAAGCAGGGTGAAGACCGGCCGCCGCGCCTGATCAGCGCCGCTTGCGAGCGGCGCGCTTGGCCGCGGGCGTGAAGTGTTCGGCGTTCAAGCGCTCGACCACGGGGCCGCGATCAGTGTCCACCAAGCCGCGTTCCAGGTCGCGCGCGGCTTGTTCACCGATCCTGCGCGTGTCTTCGATGACCGGCGCCTGCGGCTCGCTCGATTGGTCGCGCTCGTGAGGCAGCCGCGGCTCGCGCCGGTTGGCGCGCGAGGCCGTGGTGACGTCCGGCGGTGTGCGCCGTTGCGGGTTCTTCATCGCCTGTCAGCGAAAGAAGAACCACAACACAACCAAGACGACGGCCGGCACGCCGAGCAGCCAGCCCAGAAAGTATTTGCCCATCACGTTCTCCTTGCGCTTGAAGCCGGGCGAAATTGCGCCGGTGCCCACTGCCGGCAAAGCGCGTGCCCGGCTCGGCGGCACACCGATTGCCACAAGGCATGACTACTTTTCAACGAGCGCACCATGCCCATTCGCAAGAGCCCTGACAAATTGAATTCTTCCGCGGCAACCGCCGCCGACCTTCAGCCGCGCGGCAATAGCGACGAGTTGCACCAGGAGCGCAGTGCCGAACACGCGACGTTGACCAACAACCAGGGCGCGCCGTTGTCGGACAACCAGAATTCGCTGCGCGCGTTCGAGCGCGGCCCGACGCTGCTCGAAGATTTCATGCTGCGCGAGAAGATCACGCACTTCGACCATGAGCGCATCCCGGAGCGCATCGTGCATGCGCGCGGCAGCGCCGCGCACGGCGTGTTCGAACTCCACACCTCGCTCGAGCGCGTTACCACGGCCAAGGTGCTGACGCAGACCGGCAAGCCGGTGCCGCTGTTCTGCCGCTTCTCCACCGTGGCCGGCGGCGCCGGCTCGGTCGATACGCCGCGCGACGTGCGCGGCTTCGCCGTCAAGTTCTACACCGAAGAAGGCAACTGGGATCTGGTGGGCAACAACATCCCGGTGTTCTTCATCCAGGACGCGATGAAGTTTCCTGATCTCGTGCACTCGGTGAAGATGGAGCCCGACCGCGGCTACCCGCAGGCCGGCAGCGCGCACGACACGTTCTGGGACTTCATCTCGCTGATGCCCGAGTCGATGCACATGATCATGTGGGCGATGAGCGACCGCGGCATCCCGCGCTCGCTGCGCATGATCGAAGGCTTCGGCGTGCACAGCTTCCGCCTGCTCGATGCCGAAGGCCGTTCGACCTTCGTCAAGTTCCACTGGCGCCCGCTGCTCGGCGCGCAATCGACGTTGTGGGACGAGGCCGTGAAGCTGGCCGGCGCCGACCCCGACTTTCACCGCCGCGACTTGTTCGAAGCGATCGAGGCCGGCAACTTTCCGGCCTGGGATCTGGCGGTGCAGTTGTTCACCGAAGACGATGCGGCCAAGTTTCCGTTCGATCATCTCGACGCCACCAAGCTGATCCCCGAGGAGCTCGTGCCGCTGCAGGTGATCGGCCGCATGACGTTGAACCGCTGGCCCGACAACTTCTTCGCCGAGACCGAGCAAGTGGCGTTTTGCCCGACGCACATCGTGCCGGGCATCGACTTCAGCAACGATCCGCTGCTGCAGGGCCGCCTGTTCTCGTACCTCGACACGCAACTGTCGCGGCTGGGCTCGCCGAACTTCCACCAGTTGCCGATCAACGCGCCCAAGTGCCCGTTTGCCAATCTGCAGCGCGACGGCCACATGCAGCATCGGCTGCCCACGGGGCGCGTCAACTACGAGCCGAGCTCGCTCGACCCGGCCTCGCCGCGCGCGGTGCCCGGCGGCTTTCGCAGCTTCGCGCAGCCGGCCGACGACGGCGTCAAGGGCCGCATCCGTGCGGCAAGTTTTGCCGATCACTACACGCAGGCGCGCCTGTTCTTCCGCAGCCAGACCGCGATCGAGCAGGCGCACATGGTCGGCGCACTGGTGTTCGAGCTGTCGAAGGTGGCCACGGCCGAGATCCGCAACCGCATCGTCGGCCACTTGCGCAATGTCGAAGAGAGCCTGGCGCAACGCGTTGCCGTCGGCTTGGGGATGGCCGAGCTGCCGGCGCCGGCCGAGGCCCGCGTGAAAGCGCAGCCGATGGCGCCGTCACGGCCGCTGTCCATCGTGGCCAACATGAAGCCGACCCTCGACGGCCGCTGCGTCGGTGTGCTGGTGGACGATGGCAGCGATGCCAAACAGGTCAAGCGCATCGTCGATGCCGCGCGCCGCGCCAAAGCATCGGTGAAGATCGTGGCGCCGAAGATCGGCGGTGCGACCTTGTCCGATGGCAGCGTGCTGCCGGCCGATGGCCAACTGGCCGGCACACCGTCGATCGTCTTCGACGCCGTGGCCGTCGTCGTCAACAACAGCGCCGCGGCGCGCCTGGTCAAAGAGGCGGCGGCCTGTGACTTCGTGCGCCACGCCTTCGGTCACTTGAAAGCGATTGCCTTCAGCGAGGACGCCAAACCGCTGCTCGAAGCCTGCGGCATCAAGGAGGCGCAGCGCGACGAGGGCGTCGTGCCGGCCGACGACGTCGAGCACTTCATCGCCGCAGCGTCAACGCGGCAGTGGGAGCGCGAGGCCAAGGTGCACGCCTTGTTCTGAGCGCGGCGCGCGCGGTCTCACAACCAGTACTCCCAGGCCCGCGCGAACAGCTCCTTGACGCGCAGGTCGAGCCCGCGTTGCTGCCAGGCTTCGAGCGTGATCGCTTCCGACCCCGCCAGGTCCTTGTCGAACATGGCCTGCACCTGGCGGCCGAACTCGGCGCCGAGGACGACGGCGTTCAACTCGTGGTTGTGCAGGAAGCTGCGCCAGTCGAGGTTGGTCGAGCCGACCGTGGCCCAGACGCCGTCGACGAGCGCCGTCTTCGAGTGCAGGATGACGCCGCGGCGCTCGTGAATCTTCACCCCCGCGCGCAGCAGCCGCGCGTAGTAGCGGCGCCCGGCGTGAAAGACCAGCCAGGAGTCGGTCTGGCTGGGCAGGATCAGCGTCACATCGACACCGCGCTTGGCGGCCCCCTCGAGCGCCGCCAGCAATTGCGGGTCCGGCGCGAAGTAGGCGTTGGTGATGCGCACGCTGCTTTCGGCGCTGGCAATGGCCGACAGCAGGGTCGCGTAGATCTGGCTGTAGGCCTCTTCGGGCGAGCTGCCGATGGCGCGCACCACCTGCCGGCCCGCATTGCGCGGCGGCGGAAAGTAGTTTTTCGGCGCCAGCGGCGGGCCCTTCTGCTGGGCCCAGGTGGCGAGAAAAAGCTTCTGCAGTTCGGCCACCACCGGGCCCTGCAACTGCAGATCGGTGTCGCGCCACGCCGGCCCGTCGGGGCGAACGCGAGAACTCTGGCTGAACGAACCGCCGGAATAGACGCTGCTGATGTTGATGCCGCCGAGAAAGGCCGTGCGGCCATCGACGATCAGCAACTTGCGATGGTCGCGCTGGTTCAACTCCCAGCCTTTGCGCGCGACGAGCGGATTGACCGGGTTGAACTCGAGCACGCGGATGCCGCTGTCGGCCAGGCGCGCAAAGAACTCGGCCGGTGTGCGCAGGGTGCCGACGCTGTCGCGGATCAGGTTGACCTGCACACCTTGCTGTTGCTTGGCGATCAGCGCCTGCGCAAACCGCTGCCCGACCTCGTCGTCTTCCAGGATGTAGGTCTCGAGGTTGACATGGTCCTGCGCTGCGGCTATTGCCACGATCATCGCCTGGTACGTGGCCGGGCCGTCTTCGAGCAGGCGGACTTCGTTGCCGGTGGTCAGCGGGCTGCCGGCGATGGCTTCTTCCAGCGCGAGGTGGCGCTCGAAGATGTCGGTCGGCGTGCCGCCGGCCTTCAAGCGCTCGAGCACCGCTTTGCTTTGCGCGCCCGACAACGGCCCGCGCGCGCCTTCGAGTTGCACCGCCGGCGCGTTGCGCAGCGACAAGTCGGGCACGAACGTCGGCAGGCTGCTGCAAGCCGCCAGCAGGCAAGGCAGCGCAAGCGCTGCGCCGAGCCGATACAGGCCTGCGCTCGCGTTCGACAGGTCCATCAGACGTGCGAGCGGATCACTGCCGCAGGAAGGCCAGCAGATCGCGCGTCAAGCGGTCTTTTTCGGTGGCGAACAGGCCGTGCGGTGCGTCCTCGTACTCGATCAGTGTCGAGTCGGCGATGCCGTTGGCAGCGCTGCGACCCGAGGCCTCGATCGGCACCGTCAGGTCGGCGCTGCCGTGAATGATCCGCGTCGGCACCTTGAAGGCGGCCAGGTCGGGGCGAAAGTCGGTCGTGGCGAATGATTTTGCGCAGTCGAGCGTGGCCTTCAGGCTGGCCTGCATCGACACGCTGCGCGCCCAATCGAGCAGTTCGGCGCTGACCGGGTTCGACAGCAGCGAGACGCCGAAGAAGTCCTTGAAGAAGCCGCTGAAGAACTTGGCGCGGTCTTCATTGATGGCTTGCGCCATCTGATCGAACTTGGCCTGTTCGGTGCCTGCCGGGTTGTCGCTCGTTTTGAGCATGTACGGCACCACCGACGAGATCAGCGCCGCCTTGACGACCGACTTGCCTCGGTGGCGCGACATGTAGCGCGCGACCTCGCCGCCGCCCATCGAAAAGCCGACCAGCGTGGCATCGCGTGCGCCCGTCGTTTCGATCACCGTGGCCAGATCGTCGGCCAGCGTGTCGTAGTCGTAGCCGCTCCACGGCTGCGACGAGCGGCCGAAACCGCGACGGTCATAGGCGATGGCGCGACAGCCCGCAGCAGCGATCGCCATTGCCTGGTCGTCCCAGCTGTCGGCCGACAGCGGCCAGCCATGCAACAGGATCACTGGCGGGCCGTTGCCCCAGTCTTTGACATACAGCTCGGTCTTGTCGGCGGTGGTGATGGTCGTGGTCATGGTCACTCCGGGGTTGTTGCGAAAAAGCGGGCGCCGTTCATCGTCGGCGCGCGCGCTGCGGGGTCTGCGCGCTTTCGATCTGCAGGCGCAATGCCTGAGCGCGGCGGTTGGCGCTCAGATTGATCAGCGTCACCGCAACGCCGTCAGCCTCGCGCACGACGCGGTGGATGACCACGTCCTGCCGGCCATCGACCCAATGGGTGTGGTCGAACGACTGTGTGCGGCCCTGCTCGAAGATGCCGCGGTAGCGATCGACCAAGGCCGGCTGGCCGGGCGGGCCAGCGTCTTGCCATGCGCCCAGGTGCTTGCCGGGCAAGACACCGGGGCCGCAGCGCAGCAGCGCTGCCGCGGCGTCGGTGGCGAAGTGCCAGACGAAGTCGATGACGCGGCCGCTGCGGCTGCGCACGGCCTGCAAACGCATCGACGGCGCTGGCCTGGCGGAGCCCGCAGCGACGTCAACGAAGGGTTGTTCGAAATGCAGCAACGACAACACATTCACCTCGGAGGGAAAGGCCGGCCCATGGGGGGAGAGTGACGAGCCCAAAACAGTCACGATCGGGTGTGCGCGAGCGCAGCGGTGAAGACAGGGTGATCATGGCCATTGCGGTCCCCGACCCACAGCAGACGGTGCCGCCCTGCGCTGTAGTTGCCGTCCTACGCCGTCGCGTGCGCCAACGGCGGCGCTGTCCTACGTGCGCAGTCGGAGCGCCGTCCTAGCATCACCGCGATGACATCGTCGAATCCACAAGTCACGACCAAGCGCAAGCGGCTTGCCAGTCTCGCGCTGGCGATGGCCGTGGCAGTCACGAGCGCGCTGCCGGTGCAGGCCCAGGATGCGGCAGCGCTGAAGTCGCGCCACGCTGCCTTGCGTGACGCCTTGGCAAACAACGCCTTTGCCCGCCCGCTCGTGCTCGAGTCGAGCGAGCGCGCCGATGGCCTGCGCGGCGACATCCACGCCCGCATCGACCAGCCGTTTGCGGTGGTCGGCGCGGCGCTGCAGGGTGTCGACCGCTGGTGCGACATCCTGATCCTGCACCTCAACGTCAAGCAGTGTCGTGGCGTCGATTCGAAGGCCGCCGATGCGCTGCAGCTCGTCATCGGCCAGAAGCACGATCAACCGCTGGACCAGGCGTACCGCTTTGCGTTTGCCTACGAGGTCGTGGCGTCGCGGCCGGACTATCTGCAGGTGCAGCTGAGCGCCGACCAGGGCCCGCTCGGCACCAGCGGCTACCGCATCGTCCTCGAGGTGGCCGCGCTCGATGCGCGGCGCAGCATCGTTCACTTGTCGTACGCCTACAGCTTCGGCCTGGCCGCGCGGGTGGCGATGCAGGGCTACCTGGTGACGCTCGGGCGCGACAAGGTGGGCTTCTCCGTCATCGGCAGCAAGCCCGACGGCCAGCCCCAGTACATCGCCGGCACCCGCGGTGTGATCGAGCGCAACACGATGCGCTACTACCTGGCGATCGAGGCCTACCTCGGCGCGTTGTCGCTGCCGCCGGCGCAACAGTTCGAGAAGCGGCTGGCCGACTGGCAGAGCGGCGTCGAACGCTACCCGGTGCAGTTGCGTGAGTTGGAACGCGACGAGTACCTGGCGATGAAGCGCGAGCAGGTGCGTCGCCAGCAGGCCGCCGGCGGCTGACGCGGTGGCAGCGGCCGTGATCGACATCGGCTTGCGACCCGGCTTGACCCCCCACCCCGCGGCCACGGTGCTGGCCCATCCCTGGGCCTTCGTGCGCCAGACCCTGAAGGCGTTTCGCGCCAATCAGGGGCTGCTGCTCGCCGGTGCGGTGGCGTACTACGCATTGCTGTCGCTGGTGCCGCTGATGATCCTGGTGTTGATCGCGCTGTCGCACGTCATCGACCCGTCCGAGTTGCTGGGCACGCTGGGCCGTTATCTTGAATGGCTGGTGCCGGGCCAGTCGCGGGTGATCGTCACTGAGCTCGGCAACTTTCTGGCCCACCGCGAGGTCGCCGGCTGGTTGTTGCTGGCGACCCTCGTGTTCTTCAGCTCGCTGGCCTTCACGGTGCTCGAGAACGCGATGGCGGTGATCTTTCACCACCGGATGGCGATCCGCCGGCGCCACTTCCTGGTCTCGGCCGTGATTCCGTACCTGTACATGGCCAGCCTTGGACTCGGCCTGCTGCTGGTGACGCTGGTGGCGGGCAGCCTGCAAGTGCTGGGACAGGACAGCATCGAACTGCTCGGCCGCCGCTGGTCGCTCGGCGGCGCCTCGCGCGTGCTGCTCTACCTGCTCGGGCTGGCCGGCGAGATCTTCGTGCTGACCTCGATCTACATGGTGATGCCGGTCGGCCGGTTGTCGCTATCGCACGCGCTGCTGGGGGGTGTCACGGCGGCGCTGTTGTGGGAGCTGTCTCGCCATGTGCTGGTGTGGTACTTCGCCACGCTGTCGCAGATCGGCCTGGTCTATGGCTCGCTGACCACGGCCATTGCGGTCCTGCTCAGTCTGGAACTCGCGGCGACCTTGCTCTTGCTGGGCGCGCAGGTCATTTCGGAGTACGAGCGCATCGGCCGAAAAAACGCCGACGCATCACCGCCACCGGCGATCGACACGTTCTAGCAGGCGACAGGCGCGCCTCGCATTCAGGCGTGTTCGAGCACAGTCACGGCGCGCAGGCTGCGTAGGTGCGCACGGCTGTGCCAGATGCCATCGACGTGGCGCTGCAGCACGGCGCGCACGACGCGCGGCACCTCTTGATCGAGAGCGTCCCGGTAGTGCTTCAGCGCCGTCTCCTCGCCGCGTTCGCAGTGCGTGAGCAGCGCCAGATCGCTGTCGACCGTGAGCAGCGCCTTGGCGTCCCCCGCGCTGCGCTGCGCGACGCAAGCCACCGTGCTGTCCAGACACAGCGCTTTCAACTCAGCGGCCCAGCGATGCCAGGTCGCGGCGCGCCGGGTCATCATCAGTTGAAGGTCCATGCGATCGGCGTTGCCGGCCCAGGCCAGAAAGTCGCCTTCTGCGTTCTCGCAGATGTCGATCAGTGCCGTCACACAGTCGGTGATCTCGGATTCATGCACGCGCGGTTCTCCGCAAAAGAGGAAAGGCATCAGAAGCGCTCGCGGTACATCACCTGCAGACCGCCGCTGCGCGGCTTGAACTGCAACGCGGCGTCGCCGCTCAACTGCACGCGCAGCAGACCGTTGCGCAAGTCGCCCACGGGCGACTTGGACTTGAACTCCAGCGCCACACGCGCCGTTCGCGGGTTGACGATGCCGCTGTCCGCGCCGCGCCAGAGCGGCGCACTTTCCGCTTCATAGACGAGCCGTGTTCGTGCCGACAACGCGGCCCGCACACCGACCACCTGGGTCAACGGCCGCGCGACGCTGGAGGCACCCGCGGGCGCCAACCAATCGGCGCCGGCGCCGACCTCGATCGCACCGCGACCCCACCACCAACGCGCGCGCAGACCATCGTCGCTGAGGGCCGACCTGCCGACGACGCCCGCCGACGGCCGCTGCAACGACATCGCAACGGCATTGCCATACCGCCATGCTGGGCCGCTATCGCGGCGCGCTGGATCCCACTGCTGCAAGGTGTCGACTTCGAGCCGCGGCGGACCCAACGTGTCAGGCGCCGCGTGTGCCGCAGCACACGACAGCACCACTACACAACCGACGCTCCGGATGCCGTGCAGGACGCTCATTGCCACGCCTCATGCCCATGAAGTGGACTCGATGTGAAAGGTAGCTGGACCGCGAAGGCGACGAAGCCGGAGCGGGCCCCAACGTGGCGTCGGCCAGACGGCGAGGGCGCTGTAGGACGGCAAGACACGGCCTTCGCTCCCGTGTTCTCTCTCGCCAAGGTCTAGGCGAGAGGCGCGTCAGTGATCGGCACGATGGGCGGGTCGCTGACGGGCTGAGGCGGTGCTTGCGGCGGCTCCACCACCGGCGGCGGCACATCGATCGGCAGCGGCGGCGTGGGCGGCGCCGGAGCGGGGTCCGGCATCGGCGGGGGAGGCAGCGCCTGCTCGGCGGCAGTCCTGCTCGGCGTGCTCATCGGGACAGCGCGCGTTCGAGCTGCGCCTTGCTCATCTTCGAGCGGCCGGCGATGCCTTTGGCGCGCGCTTCCTCATAGAGCTGGCGGTGCGTGCGTCCCTGCGCGCCGGTGTGCGAGCGCAGACCGCCGCGGCGGCTGGGCGAGAGGTCGTCCACCGATGCCGGACTGGCTTCGACAGATTCGCCTTCCTGCGCCCGCACCTTGTTGACGGTGCGTGCTGCGATTTCTTCGGCTTCGTCTTCGGGCGTGCCGCGTTGCAGCAGGCCGCTCTTGATGTGGGCGTATTGACGCTCGCGCTTGGCGCTCCAGGCAGCTCGTGGCATCGCTGGCTCCTTGGCTCGGCTTACGATCCGCCGTGGCCGTCCGGCACGACCCAGTGCACAGTGTTGCCGCCACGGCCGCTCACGGTCACCGGGCGCACGAAGACGCGGTCTTCGACGCGCGCCTGCAGCGTGTAGGCGCCGGGCGGCAGATCGATCAGCAGCCAGGGGCCGGCCGATGCAATCTTCACCATCGCCTGGGTGCCTTGCATCAACGTGAACTCTTCGGCAACGGCGTAGTTGCCGCCGGGCACGCTGAAGACGACGCGCAGCGGGTAGCGGCCGGCGGCCTGCTTCATGCGCTCGGCTTCGTCGAGATCGACGCCGCCGCTGATCACGGTCACCGGGCCGGCTTGGGTGGCCACCGGCAGCATGGCAGCGCCGGGTTCGGCATAGACCTGGAAGGCGCCGAGGCCGGTGGCGAGCACAGCGGTGGACAGCCAATGTGTGGTGCGGTGCATGCAAACCTCCATCGCGTTGAAAGTCGATGCTTAACCTTAGGCCGAAGGGCAGACGCGTGAAGTCGGCATGCGTCGCACGCCGTTGTCAGACAACGCCTCGCGGGCCGTCAGGCGCGCTTGCGTGCTCCGCCATCGATCTGCCACTGCCGCGTCAGCAGCGCCGCGATGGCGTCGGCCGCGACCGGGCGGCTGAAGTAGAAGCCTTGCAGGCTGTCGCACGCCATGTGCTTGAGCACACGCGCCTGTTCCAGCGTCTCCACGCCTTCGGCGGTGACGCGCATGCCCAGGCTGCGCGCCATGGCCAGCACCGCGCGCACGATGGCTTCGTTTTCGCCGCCGTCCAGCAAGCCGCTGACAAAGCTGCGATCGATCTTGATGTGGCTGATCGGCATGCGCGTCAGGTAGGCCAATGACGAGTAGCCGGTGCCGAAGTCGTCGAGCGCGATGTGCACGCCGCTGTCGTGCAGGGCCTGCAAGGCGCCGCGCGTGGCGGCGGTGTTTTCCATCAACGCGCCTTCGGTCACTTCGAGTTCCAGCGCGTCAGGCGGCAGACCGGTTTGCAGCAGTGTCTGCGCCACCAACTCAGACAAGCCTGGTGAGGCGAGCTGAACCGGCGACAGGTTCACCGCCACGCGCACACCGGCGCTGTGCCACTGCATGGCGTCGCGGCAGGCGGTGCGCAGCACCCAGGCGCCGATGGCGTCGATCAAGCCGTTTTCTTCGGCCAGCGGAATGAACTGCAGCGGCGACACCAGGCCGCGCGTCGGATGCGCCCAGCGGATCAGCGCCTCCACCGAGCAGATGCGGCCGCTGGCGGCGTCGATCTGCGGCTGGTAGTGCAGCACGAACTCATCGCGTTCGAGCGCAACGCGCAGGCTGGCGTCGAGTTCCATGCGCTGCACGATCTCTTCGGTGAGCGAGACGCTGTAGAGCTGGGCGTTGTCGCGGCCCAGGGTCTTGGCGTGGTACATCGCCGTGTCGGCGTGCTTGAGCAGCGTCGCCGCGTCGCGCCCGTCGGCCGGGTACAGCGCCACACCGACGCTCGCGCTGAGTGTCAGCTCGTGGTCGTCGAGCTGGAACGGGCGGCGCATCAGCGTGCAGATGCGCTGCGCCACCAGCACCGCGTCTTCGGGCCGCTCCAGGTCGAGCAGCAGCGCGGTGAACTCGTCGCCGCCCAGGCGCGCCAGTTGCACGTCGCGCGAGGTTTCTTCGTCGAAGCCGGTGGCGCGCGACAGCACGTCCGAAGGCCGCAGCCCGTCATGCAGACGCTCGGCGGCCCATTGCAGGATCAGGTCGCCCGCGGCATGGCCGAGCGTGTCGTTGACGTTCTTGAAACCGTCGAGGTCCATGAACAGCACGGCGAGGGTTTCGCCGCGCTGCTCGGCGCGGCGGATCTCGCGATCGACGCGTTCGAGAAACGCCGGCCGGTTGGGCAGCCCGGTCAGGCTGTCGAAATAGGCCAGGCGCGCGATGCGGGCCTCGGCCTCCTTGCGCTCGGTGATGTCGCGCGACAGCGCGATGAAGCGCGGCGTCTCGCCGGCGGCCACCGCTTTGCGCGAGATCGACAACTCGAACCAGCGGCTGCCCTGCGGCAGCATCAACTCGAACTGCTCGCCGCTCGACGAGCCCTGTTCGAGCGCCGCTCGCAAGGCGGCCATGCAAACGCCGGCGGCATCGGGCGGCAGGATTTCGGACACCGTCTTGCCGATGAAGTCTTCGGGCTTGGCGGCCAGCAGGTCGGCGCGCGGCGCCCGGTAGTCGAGGTAGCGGCCGTCGATATCGAGTTCGAACAGCAGGTCCGGGATGGCGTTGAGCACCGCGGCGTTGCGGGCCTCGGCGTCGCGCAGGTCGAGCAGCGCCTGGTGGCTTCGGAACAGGTAGCGCACGCGGTGGCCGAGCAGCGCCCAGTTGACCGGCTTGGAGATGAAGTCGGTGGCGCCGCCGTCGTAAGCGGCTTGCACCGAGTGCACGTCGTCCATGCCGGTCACCATGACGATCGGCAGCAGCGGCCCGGCCTCGGCGCGCAGCGTCGCGCAGACTTCGTGGCCGTCGAGGTCCGGCATCTCGACGTCGAGCATCACCATGTCGCAAGGCTGCTCGCGGAACTGGCGCAGCGCGTCGTGGCCGCCTTCGGCCAGACGGACGTCGAAGCCGGCCTTGCGCAAGGCCGCGCGCATCACCAGGCGGGCGTCGGCGTCGTCATCGACGACCAGGACCGTGAACGGCTTCGACCTCATGCTGTCTCCAGCAAGAGATCACGCAGCTCGCGCAGCGCGCGCGCCTGCTCGTGGCGCGCCTTGGCGAACAGGACACGCGCGTCGTTGATGCGGCCTTCGCGCCCACACTTTTCCAGATCGCGGTAGCAGGCCGACAGTGCCGTGGCGCCGAGGTTGGCGGCGCTCGACTTCAGCGAATGGGCGGCCTGTGCCAGCGCTTTGGCGTCACCCGCATCGGCAGCCGCCTCGATGCGCGCATGCTGGCGTTCGGCGGATTCGAGGAACGAGCTCACGAGCTGCGTCACCAGGCCCATGCCGCCATCGTCGTCGAGTTCGCGCAGGGCGTCGATCGCCCGCTGGTCGATGGCAATGGCGTCGTCCGCGGTGGCCGCAGCCGGTGGTGACGCGATCGCAGGCAACGCCAAAGCGGCTGCACTGCCCGGCAGCCAGCGCGCCAGCATCGTGTGCAGCGCCAGCACCGTGTACGGCTTGGCCAGGAAGCTGTTCATGCCGGCGGCCAGGCAGGCCTGCTCGTCGCCCTGCATCGCGTTGGCGGTCAGGGCAACGATGGGCAACATCGCGCCGCGGCCGTCGGGCAGGGCGCGGATCGCGGCCGTGGCCTGGAAGCCGTCCATCACCGGCATCTGGCAGTCCATCAGCACCAGATCGAAGTCGGTCGCGCGCACGCTGTCCAGCGCTTCGCCGCCATGGTTGGCGATGCTGCAGCGCAGGCCGAGCTTGGCCAGCATCGCCTTGGCCACGCCCTGGTTGATCGGGTTGTCTTCGACCAGCAGCACATGACCGTTGAGCGTGCCGGTGTCGGCATGCCGGTTCGTGCGCTGCGGTGCGGCGTCGAGCGGCGCCGACGCCAGCACACCGGAGACGGCGCGCAGCAGGTCGGCGCGGCGGATCGGCTTGTTGAGGTAGCGCAGGATGCCGGCCTGCGCGCGCATGCGTTCGTCGGCGTTGGCGTAGGTCGAGCTGAGCATCATCAGCCGCGTCTGTGCGAGGGTGGCGTCGGCCTGGATCGCCTGCGCCAGTTGCAGCCCGTCCATGCCCGGCATGTGCATGTCGAGCACGGCCAGCGCGAACGGACGCTGCGCCCGCGCTGCCTCGGCCATCGCGTGCAGCGCCTCGTCGGCGCCTGCCACGCACTCGACCTGCATGCGCCAGCCCTGCAACTGCTGCTGCAGGATGTCGCGGTTGGTGCGGTTGTCGTCCACCACCATCACGGGCACGCCTTCGAGCGCGCCGTCGGGCAGTGTGTGCAGCGCCTTGTGGCGCGCCAGCGGCAAGCGCAGGTCGATGACGAAGGTCGAGCCTTCGCCCGGCGCGCTCTGCACGCGGATGTCGCCGCCCATCAAGCTGAGCAGGCGGCGGCAGATGGCCAGACCCAGGCCGGTGCCGCCATAGCGGCGCGTCGTCGAGCTGTCGGCCTGCGAGAAGTGTTCGAAGATGCGCTGCTGTGCTTCGCGCGCGATACCGACGCCGGTGTCCTCGACCGTGATGCGCAGCGCAGCATGCGTGGCGTCGTGGTCCTGCATATGCACACGCACCACGACTTCGCCTTCTTCGGTGAACTTGATGGCGTTGCCGAGCAGATTCGACAGCACCTGGCGCAGGCGCAGCGGGTCGCCGCGCAGCGCCAGCGGCGCGTCGTGCGGCACGAACTGCACCGCCAGTTCCAAGCCTTTGGCCTCGGCCGGCTGCGCAAACATCGCCACCGCTTCTTCGACGACGTCCACAAGGCTGAAGTCCACCGACTCCAGCGCCAGGTGGCCGGACTCGATCTTCGAGAAGTCGAGGATGTCGTTGATCACGCCCAGCAGGTGCCGGCCCGAGGCCTGCACCGCTTCGGCCCAGACGCGCTGGCGCGGCTGCAGGTCGCTGTCGAGCAGCAGCTCGTTCATGCCGAGCACGCCGTTCATCGGCGTGCGGATCTCGTGGCTCATCGTCGCCAGGAAATCGCTCTTGGCATGGCTGGCGGCTTCGGCCGCTTCCTTGGCGAGCTGCAGCTGCGCGGTGCGCGCGGCCACCTCCTGCTCGAGGTGGTCGCGGTGCGCGGCCAGGTTGGCGTCGCGCTCCTCGATCTGC
>JANMHY010000873.1:0-2040 GCA_031375525.1 Burkholderiales bacterium | reverse complement strand
CGATCGCCAGGCCGGGCCAGTACACCGGCGTTTTCCCGCTCGACGACAATGCGTCGTGGGAAAAAAATGCCGCGACGCTGCGGCAGCTGCACTCGCTGCGCGAACGCCTGCGCGCCCTCGAAAAGAAAGTGCCGTGACATGATGCCCCCAAGCTCACTTCGTTCGCGGCCCCCCGAGGGGGCACCTCAGCCCCTTGGGGCGGCCGTGCGGTGCTGACGCCGATGGACATCCACCGCATCCTCAAACGCCTGCCGCACCGCTATCCGTTCCTGCTCGTGGACCGTGTGCTCGAGCTGGAAAAGAACGTGCGCATCAAGGCGCTGAAGAACGTGACCATCAACGAGCCGTTCTTCGGCGGCCACTTTCCGGCGCGGCCGGTGATGCCCGGCGTGCTGATCCTCGAGGCGCTGGCGCAGGCCGCCGCGCTGCTGTCGTTCGAGTCGATGGATGTCGAGCCGGGCGACGACATGGTGGTCTATTTCGTCGGCATCGACGGCGCGCGCTTCAAGCGGCCGGTCGAGCCCGGCGATCAACTGCTGCTCGAAGCTAGCATCGAGCGCGCCAAGTCCGGCATCTACAAGTACAAGACGCGGGCCATGGTGGGCAGCGAAACCGCCGCCGAGGCCGAGTTGATGTGCACGATGAGAAAGGTCGCCTGAGGCCGTGGCGCCGAACATCCATCCGACGGCGTTGGTGTCAGCAGGCGCCGAGCTGGACAGCAGCGTGACGGTCGGCCCCTACGCCGTGATCGGGCCGGGCGTGCGCATCGATGCCGGCACCACGGTCGGTGCGCACACGGTGATCGAAGGGCCGACGTCGATCGGCCGCGACAACCGCATCTTCACGCACGCCGCACTCGGCGCTGCGCCGCAGGACATGAAGTACCGCGGCGAGCCGACGTCGCTTTCGATCGGCGACCGCAACACGATCCGCGAGTTCTGCACCTTCAACCGCGGCACGGCGCAGGACGAGGGCGTGACGCGCATCGGCGACGACAACTGGATCATGGCCTACGTGCACATCGCGCACGATGTGCAGGTCGCCTCGCGCACGGTCCTGGCCAACAACGCCACGCTGGCCGGCCATGTGCACATCGGCGACTGGGTGATCGTCGGCGGCCTGACGGGGGTGCACCAGTTCTGCAAGATCGGCGCGCACGCGATGACGGGCTTTCAAAGCCATGTCTCGCAGGACGTGCCACCGTTCATGATGGCCGCCGGGCACCCGCTGTCGATCGCCGGCTTCAACGCCGAGGGCTTGCGCCGACGCGGCTTTTCGAAAGAGCGCATCGCGCTGGTCAAGCAGATGCACCGGCTGCTCTACCGCGACGGCCTGACGCTCGACGACGCCAAGGCAGCAATCGGAGCGTTGCGCGGCAGCGTCGAAGGCGGCGACGTGGACGTGGCCATGCTGCTCGACTTCCTCGCCGCAGCCACACGCGGCATCGCGCGTTAGAGATGAGGCTGGCCCTCGTCGCCGGCGAAGCCTCCGGCGACTTGCTCGCCGGCCTGTTGCTCGGCGGCCTGAGACAGCGCTGGCCGTCACTGCAAACCTTCGGTATCGGCGGCCCGCGCATGGCCGAGCAAGGCTTCGACGCCTGGTGGCCCCACGACAAGCTGGCCGTGCTCGGCTATGTCGAAGCGCTGCGCCACTACCGCGAGATCAAGGGCATCCGCGACGCGCTGTTCGCGCGCCTGGTCGCCGACAAGCCCGACGCCTTCATCGGCGTCGATGCGCCGGACTTCAACCTCGGCCTCGAACACCCGTTGCGGCAAGCCGGCGTGAAAGCGATCCACTTCGTCTGCCCGTCGATCTGGGCCTGGCGCGCCGGCCGCACCGAGAAGATCGCTCGCAGCACCGACCATGTGCTGTGCCTGTTCCCGTTCGAGCCCGAGCTGCTGCAGCGCCACGGCATCGCCGCCACCTTCGTCGGCCACCCGCTGGCCGATGCGATCGACCTGACGGTGCCGCGCAGTGCGGCGCGAGCGGCCCTCGGCTTCGACGACACGCAGCCCGTCGTTGCCGTGCTGCCGGGCAGCC
>JANMHY010000859.1:0-1587 GCA_031375525.1 Burkholderiales bacterium | reverse complement strand
AACCGCAACTCAATCGTCGAGACCGAGTTCCTGAATCTTGCGCGTGATCGTGTTGCGGCCGATGCCCAGGCGCTGCGCGGCTTCGATGCGACGGCCGCGCGTGGTCGACAGCGCGGTGACGATCAACTGCGCTTCGAAGCGCCGCGTCAGCGTGTCCCAAACTTCGGGCGCGCCGGCGTCGAGCAAGGTACGCGCTTCGCGCTCCAGATCGGCCAGCCAACCGCCCCCGGCTTGCGAAGGCGCCGCCGCAGCCGCCGCCGGGACTGGCGCTTCGACGGCACTGCGCGACGCGGCGGGTGCTTCGACGGCTGCGACGGTGTCGTCGCTCGTCAACTCCGGCGGCAGGTCCTTGATCTCGATGACCTGCGTCGGCGCCATCACCGTCAGCCAGTGGCACAGGTTCTCCAACTGGCGCACGTTGCCGGGAAAGTCGAACGCAGTGATCTTCGCCTGCGCGCTTTCGGACAATCGCTTGGCCTCGACGCCGAGCTCCTTTGCGCTCTTCTGCAGGAACTGCCGCGTCAGCAGCGCAATGTCGTCGCGGCGCTCGCGCAGCGGCGGCAGGCGCAGGCGAATGACGTTCAAGCGGTGGAACAGGTCTTCGCGGAAGACGCCGTCGCGCACGCGTTGCTCCAAGTTCTGATGCGTCGCGGCGATGACGCGCACGTTGGCCTTCAACGGCTGGTGGCCACCGACGCGGTAGAACTGGCCGTCGGACAAGACGCGCAGCAAGCGCGTCTGCAAGTCGAACGGCATATCGCCGATCTCGTCCAGGAACAGCGTGCCGCCCTCGCCTTGTTCGAAGCGGCCGCGGCGCATCGTCTGCGCGCCGGTGAAGGCGCCGCGCTCGTGGCCGAAGAGTTCGCTCTCGAGCAGGTCTTTCGGGATCGCCGCGGTGTTGATGGCCACGAACGGCCCGTTCGCGCGCGGGCTGTGTTTGTGCAGTGCTTGCGCGACCAGCTCTTTGCCGCTGCCGCTCTCGCCGGTGACGAGCACCGTGACCTGGCTTTGACTCAGGCGGCCGATGGCACGAAACAAATCCTGCATCGCCGGCGCCTGGCCGAGGATCTCCGGCGTCTCGGCCAGTCGATCGGCGGCCACCGCTTCGCGCAGGCTTTCTTCGACAGCGCGGCGGATCAGCTCGACCGCCTTGGGCACATCGAACGGTTTGGCCAGGTACTCGAAGGCGCCGCCCTGGAAGGCGCTGACGGCGCTGTCGAGATCGGAGTACGCCGTCATCACGATCACCGGCAGTCCCGGGTGCTGCGCCTTGATCTTGGCCAGCAGATCGAGCCCCGAGCCGCCGGGCATGCGGATGTCGCTGACCAGCACCTGCGGCTCGTCGTCGGCCAGTGCGCCGAGCACGTCGCGCGCATTCGAGAAGCTGCGCACCGCAAACTGCTCGCGCGCCAGCGCACGTTCGAGCACGAAGCGGATGGATTGATCGTCGTCAACGACCCAGATGTCTTTCATGCGCGGTCAGGGCCTGTTAACGCTACCGGAGGGCTCGCGCCGGGCCGCCACAGGGCGCACAGCTAGGCGCGCGCGAGGCCGGGTGGCCTGCCCACACAACGAGCAAGCAACAAC
>JANMHY010000841.1:0-3519 GCA_031375525.1 Burkholderiales bacterium | reverse complement strand
CGCCACCTCGCCGCCCTTCGGCCGGCCCGACGGCGCGTGGCAGCAGGAGTACCTGGCGCAGCGCCTGTCGCCGCTCGATGCCGGCCGCGGCATGGCCAACCTGGCGCCGGGCCTCGTCAAGGGCATGGCCTCGGCCAGCGCGCTGCCGGTGCCCGACAGCGCATCGCTCCACGAATCGCGGCTGCCGCCGACGCCGTGCAGCAGCACGACCTGGCGCTCGTTGTCTTCGATGCGTCCCCAGAACTGGTAGGCCAGCGGCGCGTCGGTGACGAGGGTCGGAGTGGTCATGCCAGCAGCCTGCCCTCGTCGACCACGACCTGCCCATCGAGCTCGACCGTGCAGCCGCGGAGCGGCAGATCGAAGTGGCCCGCGGTGTGACGACCCGCGACCTCGTTGGCGCCGGTCGAGTAGAGAAAGTTGCCGGCGAAGGCGCGCAGCTCGGTGCCGTTGAAGTCGCTCTTGTCGTAGAACGCCATCGCGTCCCAGCGTGCTCGTGAGTTGAGCCCCCAGCCGACATGCGACACCGCATAGGCCGCGCGGTCGCCCCAGGCCGCGAAGTGGCTTCGCATCAGTTCGGCGTCCGGCGAATCGCCGACGACATCGACGACATGATCGTCAACGATGGGCAGGCGCACGGCATCGGCGAGGTAGCGCTTGAAGGTCAGGTTGACGTCGCCGCGGTCCAACACCAGCGTGCCGTTGACGCAGCCGGCCGCCGGAAACGCCAGCGCCAGGCCGCCGGGCCAATGCGTCAGCGTGCCGGGCTTGCTGGTGAAGCCCCAGACGCCGCCGACGCGGGCGCCGGCCATTTCGATCTGCAAATCGGTGCCGGCGCGCGAGAACACCGTCATGCGCTTGGCAGACTTCAAGCGCCGCATCGCATCGCGCACCAGCGCTTCGTCTTCGGCGCGCGGCAGACAGCGCTCGAGGATCTCCGGGTGCTCGTTGCTAACCACGAGCACGCGCGCCCCGCCGGCCAGGATCGCCGGCAACTCAGCGGCGTGTTGCAGGCCTTCGACGCTGCAATCGACGACGACCGCACAGCGCGCGAGCGAATGCACGACGGCGTCGTGTCCGGCAAGCGCCGTCGATGCACCGGTCGAGCGCACGGGAACGGCGCCGGCCGCAGGGGTTGGCACCGTCAACACGAACGCCCGAGCGCCCAGTTGCTGCAAAGCCAATGAGGCCAGTTGCACCAGCACCAGCCGCGACTGCGTCTCCGCCAGCACCGCGCACGCATCGCCCGCCTTCACACCGCAGCGGCCGAGCACGTCGGCAAACGCGGCCAGCCAGCGTGCCTCGAGCATCACAACACCTCGCCCAGCAGGTGGTAGTGCCCGCCGTGATAGACCAGCGGCGGCACGGCCTGCTGTTGCATCTTCAGCACGCGGCCGATGTACAGGCGGTGATCGCCCGCGGTCTGCTGCGACAGCTGTTCGCACTCGAACACCGCCGCGCTGCCGCCGAGCACCGGCACGCGGTGCAGTCCCTCGTGCCACTGCCCTTCTTCGAACTTCTGGTCCACGGGCGAGGCGAAGCGGCGCGAAACATCGACCTGCCCTTCAGCGAGCACGTTGATGGCGAAATGCGCTGCCGCGTCGAACGCGGCCAGGCTCGGGCTGGCCAGGCGCAGCGACCACAGCACGAGCGGCGGATCGAGCGACAGCGCATTGAACGAGTTCACGGTCAGGCCGCAGGCCACACCGTCAGCGCCGCAGCAGGTGACAACGGTGACGCCCGTGGCAAAAGCGCCGAGCGCAACGCGCAAGCTGCGGGTGTCGATGGCGTTGGCGTCAGCAGGAGGTGTGCTCACGCGCGAACTATACGGGCGAGCATTGCACCCGGTGGGCGAGCTTCGAATTGCGGCCTGCCTAGAATTTGCCGTATGCATATCCGCCAGGTTTCCTTGCAATACCACGCCGAAGCCGACCGCCTGCTGCTGCGCGTGCGCTCGTCCGACGACAAGGTGTTCGCCGTCTGGATGACGCGGCGCCTGTGCCTGCGCCTGTGGCCGCACCTGTCGGCGATGGTGCACCGCGCCGGCACGGCCACGGCCGTGGCCCTGGCCACGCCGCAGGCCACACCGACGCCCGAGGCCGCGGCCATGCTCGCCGAGTCGGCGCGCGAGCGCACGCTCAAACAAGCCGACTTCTCGCAGCCCTTTCAAGACGCAGCCGCGCAGCAACCGTTCGGCCCCGAGCCGATGCTCGCGCACACGGTGCAGTTGACGCCGCAAGACGACGGCAAGCTGCAGGTGTCGATCAGCGATGCGCACAAGCGCAACGTTCAGCTCGTGCTCGACGCAGCGCTCGGCACCGCCGTGCGCGAGCTGATGGTGGCCGCGCTGCGGCAGGCCGATTGGGGGTTCGCGTTGGAAGCAGCGCAGCCGAGCATCGAGCCGGGCGCGCGCGTGCTCAACTGATCGCAGCGCGCACGGTCCACAAACCCAACGCGGTCAGCGCGAGTGAGCCGGCAAGATGCGCCGCAGCGGTGGCCAGCGCCCAGCCGGGCTGACCGCGCTCCAATGAGAGCACCACTTCGGCCGAGAAGGTCGAGAACGTCGTCAGGCCGCCGAGCACGCCGGTGATGCAGAACAGGCGCCACAGCGGCGAGAGCTCGCTGCGCCAGGCGAACAAGGCGATGGCGACGCCGACGAGGTAGCCGCCGATCAGGTTGGCCGCGAGCGTGCCCAGCGGCATCGGCGGCAGCCAGCGGTTCAGCGCCTCGCCGAGCGCCCAGCGCGCACAGGCCCCGAATCCGGCGCCGACAAACACGGCCAGCAACGCAGTGGCCGTGCTCACCGCTCTGGCAAAGCGGCGTTGGCGTTGGTGCCGGCAAGGCCCCAGCGCTTGGCCGCAGCGTCGTCGGTCACCCGCGCATCGACCCATTCGGCGCTGCCGTCGGGCCGATGCTCCTTCTTCCAGAACGGTGCCTGCGTCTTCAGGTAGTCCATCAGGAACTCGCAGGCCGCGAAGGCCTCGCCGCGGTGCGACGAGGTAACGACGACGAGCACGATCTGCTCGCCCGGCTCGAGCGGCCCGACGCGGTGCACGACGCGCACCCCGAGGATCGCAAAGCGCCGCATCGCCGCATCGATCATGGCTTCGATCGAGGCTTCGGTCATGCCCGGGTAATGCTCCAACTCCATGCGCGTGGTGTCGGCCGGCTCGTTGCTGCTGATGCCGCTGCTGCGGTCGCGCACCGTGCCGATGAAGCTCGCCACCGCGCCGACGCGGGCATCGCCTTCGCGCAGCGCAGCCACCTCGCGCGCGACGTCGAAGTCTTCGTGCTGGATGCGCACGCGCGCGAGAGCGCTCACGGTCGCCTCAACGGAGTTCGCCGGAACGCCGCAGGGCCGCGCATTGCGTGTTGTTGCGCTGCTGTGCCCTCGTGCATTGCTCCTGCATGCAGTACAGGTAGGCAAACTGCGTGCGGTTGCCGCACAGGCTTTCGGCGGGCACGGCGCGCGGCGCCGTCTTGGTCGCCGGGGCGGCTGGTTTTTCACTGCGCTTGGCCACG
>JANMHY010000829.1:0-3520 GCA_031375525.1 Burkholderiales bacterium | reverse complement strand
GCTGGAGCGCGTGCGCGAGCAACTCTCGGCGCAGGAGGTGTTGCTGGTCGGCGGTGCGGGGCAGATCCTGCTCACGGCCAGCGGCACCGGCACGGTGATCGCACCCGACCGGCCCAGCACCGCACTGCTGCGCCAGGCCCGCAGTCAGCGCGTGGTCAGCCAGATCGAAGGCCTCGACGACGAGAACGTGGCCAACGCCGTGCAGCGCGCGCGCGTGCGCGCGATCGCGCGCCTGCCGGCCACCGACCTCGCCTTCGTCAGCGAAGACCGCTTCCTGCTCGTCGTGCAGCCGATTCCGCCGGCCGTGGCCGGCAATGCGCTGGCGGTGCAGAGCGCCTACCGCGAGTACCAGCAGCGGGCGCTGGCGCGAGACGGTTTGCGCCGCATGTACCTCGGCACGCTGACCCTCGCGCTGGTGCTGGCCGTGTTCGGCGCGGTGCTGCTGGCCGCGGTGCTCGGCACGCAACTGGCGCGGCCGCTGCTGCTGCTGGCCGAGGGCGTCAAGCTGGTGGCTGCGGGTGACCTCACGGCCAAGCCGGTCAGCACGTCGCGCGACGAGATCGGCGGCCTGACGCGCAGCTTTGCCGACATGACCGAACAGCTCGGCCACGCGCGCGAGGAAGTACAGCGCGGCGTCTCGCAGCTCGAGAGCGCGCGCACGCACCTGCAGACCATCCTCGACAGCCTGACCGCCGGCGTCATCGTGTTCGACAGCGAGCGCCGCATCGACACCGTCAACCCCGGCGCGACGCGCATCCTGAAAGTGCCGCTGTCGGCCTACCGCGGCCGCGAGCTCGCCGACGTGCCGGGCATGGAAGACTTTGCGCAAGCCGTCTGGCAGCGCTTCGAGTTGCACCGCGCCAGCCCCGAGGCCGGCGAGCGCGACCATTGGCAAGACGCGTTCGATCTGCGCGCGCCCGGCTCCAGCGCCACCAGCCGCGCCACCGACGCCGAAACGCTCTCGCTGCTGATCCGCGGCGCCACGCTGCCGGCCGACGCGCGATTGCTGGTCTTCGACGACATCAGCGAGGTCGTCTCCGCGCAGCGCCAGGCGGCGTGGAGCGAAGTCGCGCGCCGCCTGGCGCACGAGATCAAGAACCCGCTGACGCCGATCCAGCTCTCGGCCGAGCGTTTGCAGATGAAGCTCGAGCCCAAGCTGACTGGCGACGACGCCGGGCTGCTGCAGCGCTCGGTGGCGACGATCGTCTCGCAGGTCGATGCGATGAAGCGCCTCGTCAACGAGTTCCGCGACTACGCCCGCCTGCCCGCGGCGCAACTCGTGGCGCTGGACCTCAACACCCTGGTCACGCAGGTGCTGGCGCTGTACGGCGACGCCGCCGACCGCGGCCGCCTGGTGGCCGAGTGCGCAGCCGGCCTGCCGCTGATCCAGGGCGACGCGACGCATTTGCGCCAGGTGGTCCACAACCTGGTGCAGAACGCGCTCGACGCCGTGGCCGAGCGGCCCGACGGCCGCGTGCAGGTCAGCACCGAACTGGTCCGCGGCGACAAGGGCGACGCGCGCGTGGTGCGGCTGGCCGTGCAGGACAACGGCCCGGGCTTTGCCGACAAGGTCTTGAAGCGCGCCTTCGAACCCTACGTGACGACCAAGAGCAAAGGCACCGGCCTTGGCCTGGCGGTGGTGAAAAAGATCGCCGACGAACATGGTGCGCGGCTGCGTGCGGGCAACCTGGTGGCCGAAGAAGGCGCGCCGGTGAGAGGGGCGCGGGTGTCGCTATCATTCGCCCTGCCCACGCAGGCCCTGAAGGCCGCGGCCCCGACATGAACTTCGACAATGCCAGCTACGCCCCACACTGAGATGAAGCAGCCCCCACGCTCGCTTTGCTCGCTGCCCCCCGAGGGGGCGCGTCAGCGCTTTGGGGCGGCCCGGCAGCACTGACATGGCCACGATCCTTGTCGTTGACGACGAAGTCGGCATCCGCGCGCTGCTGTCGGAAATCCTGACCGACGAAGGCCACGCGATCGAGATGGCCGAGAACGCCGCGCAGGCCCGCGCCGCGCGCGAGCGCTTGCGCCCGGACCTCGTTCTGCTCGACATCTGGATGCCCGACGTCGACGGCATCAGCCTGTTGAAGGAGTGGGGCGCCGCCGGCCTGCTGACGATGCCGGTGGTGATGATGAGCGGCCACGGCACCATCGACACCGCGGTCGAAGCCACCAAGTTCGGCGCGATGGCCTTCCTCGAAAAACCGATCACGCTGCAGAAGCTGCTGCGTGCGGTGGACCAGGCACTGGCCAAACCCTCCGCGCCCTCGGCGTTGACGGCGCGCGCTGCGCCGCTGTCTGCCGCCCCCTCGCTGGCCAGCGCGCCGCCGATGCACGGCGGCCTGCTCGGCGTGATGCGCAGCCCGCTGCAACAGCATGGACAACACCACGGCCAGCAGCACGGCGGCGGCGCCGACTTCGGCTACTCGACGGCCAGCGAGAGCGTCGCCGCGCTGCAAATGTCCGCCTTGCCCAGCGGCCCGCAGAGCCAACAGAATTTCGAACTCGACCGCCCGCTGCGCGAAGCCCGCGACGCTTTCGAGAAGAGTTATTTCGAGTTCCACCTCGTCAAAGAGAACGGCTCGATGACGCGCGTGGCCGAGAAGACCGGCCTCGAGCGCACGCACCTGTACCGCAAGCTGAAGCAACTCGGCGTGGACCTGACGCGCAACAAGCGCGGCGCAGGCGGCTGACCCCGCTGGCTATAATTTCTGTCTTTCCAAGGCCTGGTAGCTCAGTTGGTAGAGCAGCGGATTGAAAATCCGCGTGTCGGTGGTTCGATTCCGCCCCAGGCCACCAGATTTCGAGCGCAGCGAGAAAATCGCGACCCAGGAGTCGAAGACGACTGGGCCACCAAATGCAAACGGCCCCGTGAGGGGCCGTTTGCATTTGGTGGCGTGGGGCGGATGAGAACCACCGAATGGTTCGGTCAAGGCAGTCCAGTGGACTGCCTTGGACGTTGCGCAGCAACAGTCCGCAGGGCCAACGAGCCCTGCGGATAGCGGATCGGCTAGAGCCGAGGCGACACATTCCGCCCCAGGTCACCAATCACATCAACCGCTTGGACGCTTCGTTCAGGCCGTTTGCCTTTCTCGGTGTAGCTACGGCGCAGCCGGCATTGCCAAAGTCAGAGCTTGCCGGCCTCGTAGTCCAGGTCGAACTGCCGTTTGGCCCGGATGTGTTCGTTGGCGCACTTGATCATCGTTTCGTTTGATGGTTGGTCGTCGCACAGCGCAGGGCGCTTGTAGTACTTCGCCCAGGCGCGCTCACGCCGTATGGCTGCGTCAGTTGCGGCGGCCTGTGACCGTTGTCGAGCGGCTGCAGCATAGGCAGTGGCGCGCTCCTGTTCAGCCTTCTCGGCGATTGCCCTGTCACGTGCGGCCTGGGCGGCTTGCTGCTGTTGAATGAGCATTCTGTTGGCCTGCTGCGTGATCTGCTCGATGGCCGCTTGTGCCATCCACGCGCGCACGAAAAACCCGATCGCGCCAGCCAAAAGAATGCCAAGCGTTACGCCTAG
>JANMHY010000796.1:0-2226 GCA_031375525.1 Burkholderiales bacterium | reverse complement strand
GCGCGTCGTGGCGTGGCGCTTCAAGGCGTAGACAAAGTCTTCGGCGACCAGTTCACGCGTGCCGCTGTGCTCGAAGGTCATCGGCGAACGCCGGTCGCCGACGTCGCCGGCCTTCATCGCGTGATAGCGGTACTGGCCCTTGTCGTCCTTGGCGAACGCCGGGTGCGGCTGGTAGAGGATGCCTTTTTTGATCGGCACGTCGTACACGCTCTCGGCAATCTGCTCGGCCGGTGCATCGTCGGGCAGCCGCGTGCCGTTCTTGTCGAGGTAGGTCGGCGCGACCACCTTTTCCGCACTCTTGGGCACGAGCTCGAACGGGCGCTTGAAGTAGTGGTAGCCGTAGGGCGGCTCGTAGACCTGGTAGGTCACCAGCGTGTCGTTCGACCAGTACGACGCCGTCGGGTCGAGGTGCCGCGGCGTGTTTTCGATCATCGCCGAGTAGATAGTGTTCTCGGCCGCCGCGCTCTTCGGCCACGGGCTGTTGTCGCAGGCGCTGGCCAGCATCAGCAAGCCTGCCGCAAGCGCCACGCGCTGAATGATCGATCCGCCCATGCGCGTTGCTCCTCGTAGAAACCAAATCGCCCCGCGCGTCGGCCGCTCGTGACAGCCGACAACGCAAGGCGCAGACAGATTCTAGCGGTGGCTTGCGCTGGCGCCGTGCAGTGGTTTCACCAGCCGATGAAGGCCTCGCGGCCCTGGGTGGCGAGCGTCACGCGGGCGCCCACCGGCAGCGTTACCTTGGTCGGCACATGGCCGAAAGGCAGGCCGTTGAGCACGGGGGTCTTGGTCACCGCGCGCACCTTGTGCAGCATCGACTTCATGCCGTAGCCGCGGTCCAGCGGCGAACGCTGCCAGGCGTTGATCTCGCCGACCACGATGGCGCGCTGCGCATCGAGCACACCGGCCTGATGCAATTGCAGCAGCATGCGCTCGACGCGGTACGGGTGTTCGTTCACGTCCTCGACGAACAGGACGCCGCCCTTGACCTTCGGCCAGTGCGGCGTGCCCAACAAGGACACGATCATCGCCAGGTTGCCGCCCCAGAGCGTGCCCTTCACGTCGAGGCCTTCGAAGCCTGGGTCGGTGCGAAAGCCCACGGCCTCGAGCGAGCCGTCCATGGCTTCGGCGAAACAGGCCGAGGTGACCTCGTCCACCGCGTCGACGCGGCCTTCGCCATGCTCCTCGGCCATGCGGCCGAAGTCGTAGCAGGCCATCGGCCCGGCCCAGGTGCGGGTGTTGCCGTGCGCCAGCGCTGCGAGCTGGAAGGCGGTGAAGTCGCTGTGGCCGACCCAGCGCGTGCCGCGCAGGGCGCTGCGGGCGACTTTTTTCCAGTCGATGCGGTCGAGCAGCCGCGTCAGGCCATAACCGCCGCGCGTAGCCATGGCGATCGACGCGCCCGATGCGGCGGCGCGATGAATCGCCGCCAGCCGCGTCTCGTCGTCGCCGGCAAAGCGCTCGTGGCGCGCGAGCACGCTGTCGTCACTGCGCACCTCGAAGCCCAGCGCAGCCAGCCGGCGTTCTGCACGGCGCAGCAGCGCCTTCTGTGCGACCACACCGGAAGGAGAAAACAGCAGCAGCGACGACCCGCCGCCGCTCAACCCCAGACCCCGAAGTCGGACTCGATCACCTCGGGCACCGGCAACAGCTCGGCACTGGGCGAGGCGTCGCGAGCCGCCTTGATCGCGGCCCGCCGCTCGACGAAGAAGTCGCGCAGCATCGTGCCGGCGGCCTCGGCGAGCAACCCACCCTGCACATGCGTGTGGTGGTTGAGCTTGGGGTTGTCGAACAGGTTCAGCACCGAGCCGACGGCGCCGGTTTTCGGGTCGGCCGCGGCGAAGACGATACGTCCGATGCGCGCATGCATCAGCGCCATCGCGCACATCGCGCACGGCTCCAGCGTGACGTAGATCGTGCAGCCGGGTAGCCGGTAGTTGCCGAGCAGTTGCGCGGCGTGGCGCACGGCGACGATCTCGGCGTGCGCCGTCGGGTCGTTGGTGGTGATCGGGCGGTTGTAGCCGGTGGCAATGATCTGCGGCACGCCGTCGGCCATGTGCGTGATGACGGCGCCGACCGGCACCTCGCCGCCGAGCTGCGCGTTGAGCGCCTGGTCGAGCGCCAGGCGCATCGCGTATTCGTCCTGCGCGGCGCTCGGCGCATCGGGCAACACATTCGGCAGGATGATCGGCGTGGGTGTGTTCATTGCGCGGGCTGTTGCGCAGTGCGGTT
>JANMHY010000743.1:0-4713 GCA_031375525.1 Burkholderiales bacterium | reverse complement strand
TCAAAACGGGATCCTGGTCGCGGGCCCCGACATCCACAACACAGAAAGGGATGAAACCATGAAGTTCGTAGCCTACGAACGCACCCTGCAGGGGACCGGAGCGAGCCGCCGCCTGCGCAAGACCGACAAGGTGCCCGGTATTGTTTATGGCGGCGGTGAGGCGAAGATGATCGAGCTCGATCACAACGCGCTGTACTTCGCCTTGAAGAAAGAAGCCTTCCACGCTTCGCTGCTCGAAATGGAAATCGGCGGCAAGGTGCAGAAGGTGCTGCTGCGCGACTTTCAGATGCACCCGTGGAAGCAGAACGTGCTGCACATCGACTTCCAGCGTGTCGATGAAACGACGCGCGTGCACAAGCGCATCCCGCTGCACTTTGCCGGCGAAGAGAATTCGCCTGCGGTGAAAACCGACAAGTGCTTGGTCAGCCACGTCACGACCGACATCGAGGTCGAGTGCCTGGCGTCGAAGCTGCCAGAGTTCATCGCCATCGACCTGTCGGCCCTGGTCAAGAACCAGAGCCTGAAGGCCAGCGAGTTGACGCTGCCCGAGGGCATCAAGTGGGTCCGCCACGGCAAGATCGATCCAGTGATCGTGGCCGTAACGATGCCGAAGGAAGAAGTCGAAGAAGCTGCAGCCGCCGCGCCGGTGGTGGCTGCTGCGGCGCCGGTCAAGAAAAAGAAAGACGAACGTCAGAACAAGAAGTAAGCCAAAACGCTTACCGCACTTCGAGGCCCCGCGACGCGGGGCCTTCTTTATTTCGGCCCGCCTATTATCGCGGCCCATGACGATTCGACTGCTCGTTGGCCTGGGCAACCCAGGGCCTGAATACGAACACACGCGCCACAACGCGGGCTTCTGGTGGATCGATGCGGTGGCCTCGAAGCTGCGCGCCTCGCTCGTGCCCGAGCGCAGCTATCACGGCCTCGTTGCGCGCGTGAACCGAACCGGTGGCGAGCCGCTGTGGCTGCTCGAGCCGATGACCTTCATGAACCTGTCGGGCAAGTCGGTGGCCTCACTGGCGCGATTCTTCAAGATCGCGCCGGCCGAGATCCTGGTGGCGCACGACGAGCTCGACCTGCAACCCAGCCAGGCCAGGCTGAAGCTCGGTGGCAGCGCCGCCGGGCATAACGGCCTGAAGGACATCCATGCCCAGCTCGGCACACAGGACTTCTGGCGCCTTCGGCTGGGCATCGGCCACCCGGGCGTGAAGGCCGAAGTGCCGAACTACGTGCTGAAGAAGCCGTCGGCCGAACACCGCACCGGCATCGAGCAGGCCATCGACCGTTCGCTCGAATCCCTCGAATCGGTGTTGGCCGGCGACATGACACGCGCGATGATGAAGGTGCATGCCGACAAGCCGGAGCGGCCGAAGCCGCCGCGGCCAGCGCCACCCGAGGAGGGAACCCCATCGTGAATGTCAAAACTCTGATCGCCGCGGCGACGCTGCTGCTCGCCGCGCAGCCGTTGCTGGCGCAGAACAAGAAGGTTTATCGCTGCGAAGACGCCGGCCGCGTGACCTACTCGGACGAAGCCTGCAAGGGTGGCGCCGAGTTGAAGAACGACGACGCGCGCACCGACGAGCAGCGCAAGGCAGCAGCCGACACCGCGAAACGCGAAGAACAGCTCGCGCAGAAGATGGCGCGCGAGCGGCGCGTGGCCGAAAAGTCGGCCGCCCCAGGGGGCGCTGCGGTGATTCCCTACTCCGCCGCCGAGAAGGCGGCGAAAGAACCACCGAGCGGCAAGAAGAGCAGCGCGAAGAAAAAGAAGACGAAGGCGCCGCCGAGCGAAAAGTCTCAAGCCTGATTCGTCAAGCGCCGGTACTTCGCCCACAGCGAGTCCTTGGCCTCGATGTGCTGCGGGTTCACCGGAATGCAGGCCACCGGGCAGACCTGCACGCACTGCGGCTCGTCGAAGTGGCCGACGCACTCGGTGCACTTGCCGGGATCGATGACGTAGAACTCCGGCCCCATCGAGATCGCATCGTTGGGGCACTCGGGTTCGCAGACGTCGCAGTTGATGCACTCGTCGGTGATCATCAACGCCATGATGGGCCTCCCGCCGGGCCGCTCCCAAGGGGGGCCGCGCCCCCTCGGGGGGCCGCGAGCGTATGCGAGCTTGGGGGCACCACTATTCGTCGGGGGCTTGCGCCACCCGCTCCTTCAGCTTGCTGAGCACCAACGGCGCCACGAACTTGGAGACATCACCGCCCAAGCTGGCGATCTCGCGCACGAAGGTGCCGCTGACGAACTGGTACTGGTCGCTCGGCGTCAGGAACAGCGTCTCCACATCGGGCATCAGCTGGCGGTTCATGCCGGCCATCTGGAACTCGTACTCGAAGTCGCTGACTGCCCTCAAACCGCGCACCACCACCCGGCCGCCGCACTCGACGACGAAGTCGGAGAGCAGGCCGCGAAACGCCATCACCTCGACATTGGCATACGGCGCCGCCAGCTCGCGGGCGATGTCCAGCCGCTCGGCGATCGTGAACATCGTTCGCTTGTGGTGCCCCGCGGCCACCGCCACGACCAGGCGCTCGAACAGCCGGCTCGAGCGCGCCATCAGATCCTGGTGGCCGAGCGTCATCGGGTCGAAGGTGCCCGGGTAGACGGCGGTGAGCCGGGTGGCGGAGGTCATGCCAGCACCGCCGGGCCGTCCCAAGATGCTGGCGCGCCCCCCCGGGGGGCAGCGAGCGGAGTGAGCGTGGGGGCGATCATGACCGCAGTTTATGCGGCGCGCTGCCAGAGGTGGGCGTGCACTGCACCGGCCTTCAGATGACGATGCGCTTCGAAGCCCGCCGGCGGCTGCAGGGCCTCACCCGACTCCACATACAACCAGCCGCCAGGCTTGAGCAATTTTTGTCCCAGGTCGGCGGCTTGCGCATGCAAACCGGCATCGAAAGGGGGGTCGAGGAGCACGAGGTCGAAGCGGCCATGCGCGGCGCTGGCCATCCACGCCAACGCGTCGGTGGCATGCACCTGCAAGGCATCGGCGTTCAGCCGCGCTTTCGATGCGATGAGCGAGCGCGCCAGGATCGCATCGCGTTCGAGCAGCACCACCTCGCCGGCGCCGCGCGACGCGGCTTCGAAGCCGAGAGCGCCGCTGCCGGCAAAGGCATCGAGCACGCGCCAGCCTGCGAGGTCCTGACCGAGCCAGTTGAACAGCGTTTCGCGCACGCGGTCGGGCGTCGGACGCAGGCCGGGCCGGTCGGCCACCGGCAGCCTGCTGCGCTTCCACTGGCCGCCGATCAGGCGGACCTCGTTCTTCATGTTCGAACGGCAATGCCGCGCGCGGCCATCAACGCCTTGGCTTCAGCCACCGTGTGCTGCCCATAGTGAAAGATGCTTGCGGCGAGCACCGCATCGGCGCCGCCTTTCGTGATGCCGTCGGCCAAATGCTCCAGCGAGCCGACGCCGCCAGACGCGATGACCGGCACGCTCACTGCATCCGCCACCGCTCGCGTCAGTTCCAAGTCGAAGCCGATCTTCGTGCCGTCGCGGTCCATGCTCGTCAGCAAAATTTCCCCGGCGCCGAGCGCGGTAACGCGGCGCGCCCACTCGATCGCATCGAGTCCCGTGTCCTTGCGCCCACCGTGCGTATAGACATGCCAGCCGCCGTCGGCGTGCTTCTTGGCGTCGATGGCGACGACGATGCACTGCGCGCCGTACTTGTCGCTCGCCGCACGGATCACGTCGGGGTCGGCGACCGCAGCCGAGTTGAAACTCACCTTGTCGGCACCGGCATTGAGCAAGCGCCGCACGTCGGCCACCGTGCGCACGCCACCGCCGACGGTCAGCGGAATGAAGACCTGCGAGGCCACCGCTTCGATGATCGGCAAGATCAAGTCGCGGCCGTCGCTGGTGGCGGTGATGTCGAGGAAGGTGAGCTCATCGGCGCCCTGCTCGTTGTAGCGCGCGGCGATTTCCACCGGATCACCGGCGTCGCGCAGCAGGGCGAAGTTGATGCCCTTGACGACGCGGCCGCCGGTGACGTCGAGGCAGGGGATGATGCGCTTAGCGAGCACGTAGTGGCGCCGTCTGATTCGCGAGCATCAGCTGGACTCGCCGTTCAACTCGTCCGCGCGCTTCTGCGCCGCCGCGAAATCGAGCGCGCCGTTGTAGATCGCGCGCCCGCAGATCACGCCTTCGACACCTTCGCTCTCGATCATGCAGAGCTTGTCGATGTCCGGCAGCCCCGCCAACCCGCCCGACGCAAATACCGGCATCGTCACCGCCTGCGCCAGGCGCACGGTGGCATCGATGTTGATGCCTGTCAGCATGCCGTCGCGGCCGATGTCGGTGTAGATCACGCCTTCGACGCCGTAGTCCTCGAACTTTTTCGCCAGGTCGGCGACCTCGTGGCCGGTGAGCTTGCTCCAGCCGTCGGTCGCCACCTTGCCGTTCTTGGCATCGAGGCCAACGATGATGTGGCCGCCGAAGGCGGTGCACGCGTCTCTGACGAAGCCCGGGTTCTTGACCGCCGCGGTGCCGCTGACGACGTAGCTGATGCCGTCGTCGAGGTAACGCTCGATCGTATCCAGGTCGCGGATGCCGCCGCCGAGTTGCACCGGTATTTCGTCGTCCACTTCGCGCAGGATCGCCTTGACCGCCTCTTCGTTGACGGGCTTGCCGGCGAAGGCGCCGTTGAGATCGACCAGGTGCAAGCGACGCGCACCGGCATCGAGCCAGCGCCGCGCCATCGCGGCCGGGTCTACG
>JANMHY010000741.1:0-7373 GCA_031375525.1 Burkholderiales bacterium | reverse complement strand
GGTTGTTCCGATTGTGGGCGAGACGTCCAACAGGTTCTCCGCTCTGCCCCGCGAACCGCAGTACAGCCGAACACGTTGTGCCCGGGGAACTGCAGCGCGATGGTCCTCTGCCCTGTACAAAGATCCAGTCCAACTGGTAGGATGCGTGCGAAATACCAAGGAGCAGCATGCGGCAACAGCAGAGCCCGAAGAGTCGCGCTGATAACTTTAGGCCCCTCGAATCCGTCCCGCCCTGGCGATCGAGGAAATCATCCAGACGGAGCTTCCGTTTTCCCTCCAGCTGCTTGAAAAAGTCGCAGGAGCTGAGCATCCAGAAGAGAGCGAGCATGCAGTCGATCATCGTCAGCGCGCACAAGACAGAGTTCGCGAATCGCGGATTGACCATCTAAAGCACGGGGCACCGATGAACGACAACCGAGACACCGTGATTGACGCCGCGCTGGACTTCACGCGCTTCGTGAAAGGTCGCAAGTTCAAAACGATCCTCGCGGACCCGCCATGGCAGTTCCAGAACCGCACCGGCAAGATTGCACCTGAGCACAAGCGCCTGTCGAGATACGGCACGATGATGCTGGACGACATCAAGGCGTTGCCGGTGGAGAACGCGGCGGCCGAAACGTCGCACCTTTATCTTTGGGTGCCGAACGCGCTGCTCCCTGAGGGCCTCGCGGTCATGGCGGCATGGGGCTTCAACTACAAGTCGAACATCGTCTGGCAAAAGATTCGCAAGGACGGCGGGCCAGACGGGCGCGGCGTCGGGTTTTACTTCCGCAACGTGACCGAGCTGCTGTTGTTCGGCGTGCGTGGAAAGAACGCTCGCACGCTGCAGCCAGGCCGCACGCAAGTGAACATCATGAGCACGCGCAAGCGCGAGCATTCGCGCAAGCCGGACGAACAGTACAACCTCATCCAAGATTGCAGTCCAGGCCCGTTCCTTGAATTGTTCGCGCGTGGCGAGCGCAAGAACTGGACCATTTGGGGCAACCAGGCGGACGAAAGCTACGAACCGACGTGGCCTACGTACGCGCACCATTCGCAGAAACGCGAGTCGGTGCTGCAAGCGGATTAAGACTCGGCGGCAGCCGGGTCCGCACCGGCATCTTCTTCGAGGACATCGATTGGTTCTGCATCGAACCGCACCATTGCGGCAGGCAGGCCGATCAGCAACAGCGGGCAAGGGTTGCCAACACCGCGGTCAATGCGGTGCATCAACTTCTCCCAGTGTGTCGTTGCGACGCCGTACTTGTTCTTGACGAAGTTGTTGACCCATGCGTTCGCGAACGGCAAAGGCTTTTTCACGCGCGCGATTTGCTTGATGACCGCTGTGCGCTGCTTCGGTGTTGGAACGTATCCGTGTGCTTCCAGATCGTCGAAGTTCTTGATCCCTCGTTCATCGACAAACTGCCGCACGGCTTTCGGCATGAAGCTTTGCAGGCTCGCGCCACGCGTGATCAGAACGCCGACGCTGATGGCACCCTCGGCGTGCAGCCGCTTGAAGTTCTCGAGGTCGCGGTCGAAGAACGGATCCTTGTTGTTCCACTCGATCTCAAGGGCGACCACACCATTGTCTGAACGTCGGACGTGATCGATCTCGTGCGAGGTACTCTGCTTCGGCACGCCGTCCACGGTTTTGGTGATGTCGAAGATGTGCTTTGGCCATTGCATCGCGGCCAACGACTTGCGCAGGCGCTGCGTGAACTTTGTTTCGCCGCCACCGCTGCCGATGATTTCGGTGATCGGCAGTTCGAGCCCGGAAAGCGCCTTCTCCAGCTCTGCCGTCGCGTGCGGAAAGTCGCCGGCGAGGATCGCTGCTGCGTGCGAAACGTACATGACCTCGAATCCCTGTTCGAGCAGGGCTGAGAAGGGAGGTTCTACGGGTGGCGTGCCTGGCATCCCGGCCATCATATCGGCGGCCCCTTCAGGCCTCGAGGTGATTCACGATGCGGCACATCGCAGCAAAATCGAGGTTTGCAGGAGCAGCGACGATGGCGACTTCGAAGACCCGCGCGGTCGGCACCGCCGCAATGGCCTCCCAGTCCTCGCAGCGCATCGCCAAGAACAACCCCGCCCTTCTCGCCGGCGGCAACCCTCAAATCGCGAAGGCCGACGGCGACGCCCCCGTGCAGAACTACATCGCGGCCATGCCGGGCTGGAAGCGCGAGCTGGGGCGCCGCCTCGACGCGCTCGTGGTGCGCACCGTGCCCGGTGTGTGCAAGGCGGTCAAATGGAACTCACCCTTCTACGGCGTCGAAGGTCAGGGCTGGTTCCTGAGCCTTCATTGCTTCACCCAGTACGTGAAGGTGGCCTTCTTCCGCGGCACGTCGCTGCGCCCTGTGCCCCCGGGCGAGTCCAAGCAGAAGGAGGTGCGCTATCTCGACATCCACGAGGGCGATCCGCTCGACGAGGCGCAGATGGCGTCGTGGATCCGGCAGGCCGCCGCCATGCCCGGCTGGTTGCAAGGCGGTCCGCCTGCATAGTCTGAACAGACGCTAGGCTGCATCCTGTTCAGGCAGCACGTGCAGCACTTCGAACACGCTGCAGACGACCAGCATCTCTTCCGTCGCAACCTTGCCGATCGATGCGCAGACACGGCTGAAGTAGTGCCAATGGGCCTTGCGCCAGTAGTCCAGCGATCCGTCGCCTTCGCCTTCGATGGCGGCGTACTCGGCGCCGACCTCCCGGTACGGCAGCACCTCGACCCGGGTGACGCGCGTCACGATGGAAGGCTGGTGATCGTGGGTCAGCACGATCTCGACGTCGCCCGCCTGCGCGAACGGCACGCCCTCGTGCTCGTGCCACCACAGCAAGCCCGTGCCTGCGCGCTTCTGGCCGCTGCGGATCATGGCCAACAACAGCCGGGAGAGTTCAGGCGAATCGCCGTAGTAGTCCACTCGCACGTTGCCCGCCGGCAGCGTGACACCACGCTGATGCAAATCGGCGACGACATCGGCGACAGAGGGGTTCATTGGGGCTCTCGATGAATTCAGGCGTGCCGAATTCTGGCCCTGCGCCGCCGCACTGCGCTGCTACCCTCGGGCCACCAATGCCCATGATTCTGTTTCGTCGGCTGCTGCAATGCGTGCGCGCCCAGGCGCCTCGCCTTGCGCTGCCATGCATCGTGGCCTTCGTCACCGCGTGCGCCACCGTCACGCCAGTGCAGCCCTGGGAATCGCGCCTCGCCGGCAACGCAATCGTTTTGCTCGGCGAGGTGCATGACAACGCCGCGCAGCATCGGCTGCGGCTGGAGTTGCTGCGTCGCGCCTTCGCCGCCGGATGGCGCCCGGCCATCGTGATGGAGCAGTTCGATGTCGAACGCCAGGCCGACATCGACCGCGCGCGCCGCGAGCAACCGCGCGACGCGCAGCACCTGATCGATCAGGCGTCGCCGCGCGCCGCGCGAGCGGGCGAGGGCTGGAACTGGGCCTTCTACCGGCCCTACGTGGCCCTGGCCCTGGAGTACGACGTGCCGCTGCTGGCCGCCAACCTGGCCACGGCCGACACGCGCCGCATCGTGCGCGGGGGCCTCGCCGCGAGCTTCGACGGCCAGCGTCTGGCGGCACTCGGTCTTGACCGTCCGATCGCCGCCGAGTGGCAGCAGGCGCAGGAGCGCGAGATCAATCGCGGCCACTGCGGAGCGCTGCCTGCAACGCTCTGGCCCCGCATGGCGCAGGCCCAGTTCGCGCGCGATGCCGTGATGGCCGATGTGCTGCGGCGGCAGGCGCAGCGCGGTGCCGTGCTGTTGGCAGGCAATGGCCATGTGCGGCGCGACTTGGGCGTGCCGCGCTGGCTGGGTGCCGAGGCGCCGCGGGTGTTTGCGCTGGGCCTGCTGGAGCAGGGCGACACGCAAACCCCGCCCGGCGCGTTCGACGCCACACTGCTCACCGAAGCGGCCGAGCGTTCTGATCCTTGTGCCGGCTTCAAGCCGCCAGCCATCGGCGGCTGACCACCGTCGTTGGGTGCAAAGGCTATGCGGCCTGCAGCAGGAACTCCACCTTCACTGCTTCGAACGGGAAGACGATGGCGCCGGTTGCGGTGCGCTCCAGCACACCAGTCTCGAGCAGCGCGGTCACGTCGGAGTGCACTGCCTTGACATCGCGTTCGACGCGGCGTGCGGCCTCGCGGATGGACACGGGCCCGGCGCCGCACAGCGCCTTGAGCAACTCCCAGCGTTTGGCGGTGAGCACCTTCCAGAGCAGCTCCGGCGACGCGAAGCTGATGCGGGCCGATCGTTCGGCCTTGCCGCTGCGCCACGCCTGCGCAAAGCCCGCCATCGCATCGGCGGGCGGGCGAACATCAAGAGTCACGGTTTTCACGGTTCCACCTCGTTATGTCGCGTTGGAAGTCACTGAGCAGCGCTTCGGGGGTGGTGAACATGTATTCGCTCTGCCTCTTCCCGAAGTGTCGGTGGTCCCCTTTGCCGGCTTCGTTGTCGTATCGGATGACGCACACGCCTCGAACGACGTAGGCCAGGCGGTACTTGTAATCGTGCAGTGAGCCCGCCACCGGCTTGGGCACGCGCCACAAGATCAACTCGGCGAAGGCGTCCTGTGCATAGACCACCCGAGTTCGCAGGAGCTCTGCAGCCTTCATGTTGGCAATGATGACAACAGACCGTGGTGTTGTCAACCAGAACAACAGGACCGAGCGGCCAATGCCGGATGCTACTGTCGGCGTTGTAGGGCGTGATGACGGGCAGCACTGGCCCCTACACTGAAGCGATGCTGATCCGCCGCCCGTGGGTTCCGGCCCGCAGTGAAGAGCTCGTGCAATCGATCGCCGCGGCCACCGCCGCCGCGAGCAGCGCAGCCACCGACGACGAGTTGCACCGCCTCGTGCGCGACAACCATCGCCTTCACGACGAAGAAGGCATCAACCTCAACCCGGCCACCAACGTCATGAACCCGCGCGCCGAGGCGCTGCTGGCGGCGGGCCTCGGCTCGCGCGCGTCGCTCGGCCATCCGGGCGACAAGTACGAGATGGGCTTGCAGGCCATCGAGCGCATCGAGGTCATCGCAGCCGAACTTGCCGCCGAAGTGTTCGATGCGACCTACGCCGAAGTGCGCGTCGGCTCGGGCGCGCTGGCCAATCTGTATGTCTTCATGGCGACGTGCAAGGCCGGTGACACGATCATCGCGCCGCCGCCGTCGATCGGTGGCCATGTGACGCACCACGCGGCGGGCGCAGCGGGTCTCTACGGCGTGAAGACGGTCGGCGCGCCGGTGCATGCCGATGGCTACACGGTGGATGTCGATGCGTTGCGTGCTCTCGCGCACGAGGTCCGACCCAAGCTGATCACGCTCGGCGGCAGCTTGAACCTGTTCCCGCATCCGGTGTCTGCGGTGCGCGGCATTGCCGATGAAGTCGGCGCGTCGTTGATGTTCGACGCTGCGCATTTGAGCGGAATGATCGCCGGTCGCGCCTGGCCGAACCCGCTCGCCGAAGGTGCTCACGTGATGACGATGAGCACCTACAAGAGTCTCGGCGGGCCGCCGGGCGGCTTGATCGTCGGCATGGATGAAAAACTCTTCGAGCGTATCGACGCCATCGCCTACCCCGGCCTCAGCGCCAACTTCGATGCCGGCAAGACCGCAGCCTTGGCGCTCGGCCTGCTCGACTGGAAGGACTTCGGCCGCGACTGCGCGCGCGCGATGCAGGCCACGGCCAAAGCATTGGCCGAAGCGTTGGCCAGCACGCATGGCCTGCCGGTGTTTGCGCGCGAGCGCGGCGCCACCACCTCGCACCAGCTTGCCATCGAAGCGGCGCGCTGGGGCGGTGGGCAGACTGCTGCACGCCGGCTCGAAGCCGCGCGTCTGCTCAGTTGCGGCATCGGCCTGCCGATCGCCGAGGTGCCCGGCGACATCAACGGTCTGCGCCTGGGCACGCCCGAGATCGTGCGCCTGGGCTTCGGGCCTGAACACATGCCCGAACTCGCGGCGTTGATCGCACGTGCGCTCGGCGGCTCGCCGGCACCCGAGGAGACCACGGCCCTGAGAGCGCGCGTCGCGCGCGGCCCGTTGCGCTTCGTCAGGCCTTGATCGAAACGATCTCCTTGAAGCCGCCCCAGAACATGCGCTTGCCGTCGAAGGGCATCGAGGTCGGGTCGGCGTTGGCCATCATCGGATCGGCCATGACCTTCTTGTTGACGGCGTCGCGGTGACGGCGTGACTTGAAGACGATCCACGAGAAGACCACCATCTCGTCGGGCTTCAATTTCACGGCCTGCGGAAACGAGGTCCGCTTGCCCGGCTTCACATCGTCGGCCGCGCACTCGTGCACTTCGAGCGCGCCGTGCTTGATCCACAGCGCGCCGAACTTGCGCGCCATGCGCCGGTAGTCGGCGAGTTTTTTCTTCGGCACCGGGACGACGAATCCATCGACATAGACGCTCATGACGTGCCTCCTTCAGGCAGGGTGTTGTGCGCGCGGGCGAGCAGCAGCTCGCGTTCGCGCGCGTTGCGGGTCAGGTCGGCGGCGTGCAGCCATTGCGCGCGCGCTTCGTCGTGGCGGCCCAGGCGCGACAGCAGGTCGGCGAGCACGCTGGGCAGCAGGTGGTACTGGGCGAGTTGCGATTGTGAGTACAGCGCTTGCACCAGCGGCAGCGCGGCCGCAGGTCCCTGCGCCTGGCTGATCGCCACCGCGCGGTTCAACTCGACCACCGGCGACGGCTGCACGACGAGCAGCGCGTCGTAGCGCTTGCAGATCAACGCCCAGTCGGTGTCTTCGGCGCGCGCAGCGCGGGCGTGGCAGGCGGCGATCGCGGCTTGCAGCGCGTACGGGCCGAGCGGGCGCTGCTGACTCAGCGATTCGGCCTGCGTCAGCGCGGCCAGGCCGCGGCGGATCAGCAGGCGGTCCCAACGCGAACGGTCCTGCGCCATCAACAGGACAGGGTGGCCTTGCGCATCGACCCGCGCATGCGCACGCGAGGCCTGGATCTCGAGCAGCGCCTGCAGGCCATGCACCTCGGGCTCGGTGGGGGCGAGGGCGGCGAGCATGCGCGCCAGACGCAGCGCTTCGTCGCACAGCGCCGGGCGCATCCAGTCGTCACCGCTGGTGGCCGCATAACCTTCGTTGAAGACGAGGTAGATGACTTCGAGCACCGCGGCCACACGCTCGCTCAACTGGTCCCGCGGCGGCAAATCGAAAGGCACATGGGCCTCGCTCAAGGTGCGCTTGGCGCGCACGATGCGCTGCGCCATCGTCGCCTCAGGGACGAGGAAGGCGCGCGCGATTTCGTCGGTGGCCAGGCCGCCGACCAGCTTCAGCGTCAGCGCCACCTGCGCGTCGCGCGACAGAACCGGGTGGCAGGCGGTGAAGACCAGGCGCAGCAGGTCATCGCCGACCGGGTCGGCCTCAGCGGCGATCAGCGTGTCGAT
>JANMHY010000710.1:0-2985 GCA_031375525.1 Burkholderiales bacterium | reverse complement strand
GACCGCATCTTCATCCTGCACGCCGACCACGAGCAGAACGCCTCGACGTCCACCGTGCGCCTGTGCGGCAGCTCGGGCACCAACCCGTTTGCGGCGATCGCCGCCGGCGTCGCCTGCCTGTGGGGCCCGGCGCATGGCGGCGCCAACGAGGCGGCGCTGACCATGCTCGAAGACATCCAGAAGAACGGCGGCGTGGACAAGATCGGCGAGTTCATCAAGAAGGTCAAGGACAAGGACTCCGGCGTCAAGCTGATGGGCTTCGGCCACCGCGTGTACAAGAACTACGACCCGCGCGCCAAGCTGATGCGCGAGACCTGCCACGAGGTGCTGTCCGCGCTCGGCCTGCACGACGACCCGCTGTTCAAACTGGCCATGGCGCTGGAAAAGATCGCGCTCGAAGACGAGTACTTCGTCGCCCGCAAGCTCTATCCGAACGTCGATTTCTACAGCGGCATCGTGCAGCGCGCGATCGGCATCCCGGTGAGTCTGTTCACCGCAATCTTCGCGCTCGCGCGCACGGTTGGCTGGATCGCGCAGTTGAACGAGATGATCGGCGACCCCGAGTACAAGATCGGCCGGCCGCGCCAGCTCTATGCCGGCTCCACCCGCCGCGACATCAAGCCCATCGCGCAAAGATAGGCGCGCTGTGGCGTCGTGCCGCAAGGGCCGCCTCGGGTGGCCCTTTTGCTTGCGCGGCCACGCATCCATTGGCACGCTGGGCGCGTAAGGTGTGCCAGGCCTGTGCGACCAAGGCACCTACGCCGCGGCGCGGCCCAGGCTTGCTTCGTACATGCCCTCACGCGCAGACGCGCCGAGGAACGCACAATCCACCCGCCCGCACCATGACCGAGCCAAGCCGACCCACCGCCTCCGGCCACGAACGCCGCCCTCGTCTGGGCCTGCTGTTCGACTACGACTGGGACGCGCGCGCGCACCAGGCCCTGGGCCCGCGCTTTGACTACGACCGCGCCGGCTTCGACTTGTTCTCCTTCCCGAGCAACGCCCGCCTGATCAACTTCGACCTCGGCGCCTTTGCAGCAAAGCAAGCCAGGCGCGCCAGGCAGCGCGGCTGGACCGGCGTCGTCTCGCACCACGAGCAGTTCGGCGCCCTGGCCGCCGCACTCGTCGCCGAACAGGCCGGCTTGCCCGGCACGACGCCCGAAGCGGTGATCGCCTGCCAGCACAAGCTGCACGCACGCCGCGTGCTGCAGCAGGTCTGCCCTGAGGCCAACGTGCGCTTCTCCGAACTCGACGCGCATTACGGCGGCCCGATTCCCAAAGGCCTGGCCTACCCGAGCTATGTCAAGCCGGTGAAGGCCGCGTTCTCGGTGCTGGCGCGTCCGGTGCGCCACGAGCGCGAGCTGCACGAGCACACGCGCTTCGGCAAACGCGAGCTGTGGGTCATCCGCCGCCTCGTCGAGCCGTTCGAGCGCGTCGCCCGCGAGCGCCTGCCGGGCTGCGGCACGGCGCACCGCATGATGTTGGAAGAGCCGCTGCGCGCGCCGCAGTACAACCTCGACGGCTATGTTTTCAACGGCCAGGTGCACGTGCTGGGCATCGTCGATGCCGTCATGTACCCAGGCACCCAGGCCTTCATGCGCTGGGACCTGCCGTCGCGTCTGGCTGCCGGTGTGGCCGAGCGCGCCGCTGGCGTGGCGCGCAAGTTCCTGTCCGCGGTCGGCTTCACGCACGGCCTGTTCAACATGGAGTTCTTTCACGATGCGGCGAGCGACCGCCTGGCCGTGATCGAGTTCAACCCGCGCCTGGCTTCGCAGTTCGGCGACCTGTACCGGCGCGTGCACGGCGTCGACGCGCATGCGATCGGCCTGGCGCTGGCGCAGGGGTTCGACCCGGCCGCGGTGCCGCGCGCCGTGCCCACGGCCGGCGCCGCAGCAAGCTTCGTCTATCGCACCTTCGATGTGCGCGAACGCACGCCGCCGATGCCCAGCGCCTGGCAACGTGCGCGCCTGGCGCACGAGTTTGCGGACGCGATGCTCTTCCAGTTCCCGAAGTCCGGGCACTCGCTGGAGCGCGACTTCAAGTGGCTCGGCAGCCACCGCTACGGCATCTTGCATCTCGGCGGGCGTGACGCGCACGACCTGCGCCGCCGCTGCGAGGCGGCGTCGGCGATCCTCGGCTGGCCGGCGCCGTACGGCGATGGGCATGCCGCTGCGCCCGAAGCCTTCGATGCCCGCGATGCGCTGGCCGCGCGTCCCTTGCGCTGAGCCTGTGCAACCGTCGCGGCGGCGCGCGATTGCCACCGTGTGGGGCGCTGCCCTCGGGCCTGGCACGCTGGCCGGCTGCACCTTTTCGGCCGACACCGATCACAACGGCGACGACGCGCCGCGCGAGATGCCGCTGGCGCGTGCGCCGCGCGTGGCCTGGGTGCTCAGCTCCGGCGGGCCGCGCGGCTTCACCCATGTCGGTGTGCTGCGCGCGCTGCACGAGATGGGGCTGGCGCCGGACCTGATCGTCGGCGCCTCGGTCGGCGCGCTCGTCGGCGCGATGCGGGCCTCGGGCGTGGCCGCGCCGGCGATCGAAGCGATCGCCCTCGAGCTGCAGCCGTGGTCGCTGGCGCGTGTCGCCGTCGGCGCCGATGAGCGATTCAGCGGCGGGCCGGTGGCTGAACTGGCGCGCCGGCACAGTGCCGTGCAGCAACTCGAGCGCATGCCGATAGCGATGGCCTGCGTGGCCAGCCGCAAACGCGACGGCCGCGCGGTGGCCTTCACGGCCGGCGATGTCGGCCTCGCAGTGCAAGCCAGCTCGGCAATAGAAGGCCAGTTCGCGCCGGTGCGCATCCGCGGTGAAGCCTATGTCGATGCCGATTGGCACACCCCGCTGCCGGTGCGCCTGGCGCGCGCGCTCGGTGCGCAGCGCGTGATCGCTGTCGATGCCACGGCGCACATCGACCGCACGCCGCCCGGTGCCGAACGCTACCGCGAAGGCGATCTGAAGAAGAAGGCCCTCGTCGATACCGATGCACAG
>JANMHY010000660.1:0-4267 GCA_031375525.1 Burkholderiales bacterium | reverse complement strand
GACATGTAGTTCAGCGTCATCGCCGTGGCCAGCGGCAGGCCGCCGATCGCAGAGAACCACAGCATCAGCGCAATGACGCCGCTGGCGCTGCGCCAGAAATGCATCGCCGGGATTGTCGTCGCCAACGGGACGCCGCGAACGCGCGTCAGGCCGAAGATGAACAGCGCGCCGACGAGAGAGCGGTAGAACACCATCTCGCCAGCGCCATACTGCGCCGAAGCGAACTTGACGCAGACACCCATCACCGCAAACAGCAGTGAGGCGCAGAGCATCAGCGCCGGGGCGCGCATTCAGAACACGTTCTTGCAGGCTTCGACTTTGCGCGGCGGGGGCAGCGACAGCAGGCGATTGACCTCGGCGTTGTAGGCGCCGGTGTAGGACGACAGCTTGCGCACCACCGCCAGGTCGAGCTTGTACTGCTGAACCAGGCGCGCCTGCATCTCGGCGCCGTCTTTGGCCGTCTTCGCGTCGAGCGGCCCACAGACGAAGAGCACGGCGTCAACGCTGCCGAGCAGGCTTTCAGGCGGCCCGTTTTGCGCAAGGGCTGCGCCGTGGCAGGCCAGGACCAGCACGGAGGCTGGAATGGCGCGGCGTTTCATCGGCTCGTCAGTGCACTCACATCCCCGCGTAGTTCGGCCCGCCCCCACCCTCGGGCGTCACCCAGACGATGTTCTGTGTCGGGTCCTTGATGTCGCAGGTCTTGCAGTGCACGCAGTTCTGTGCGTTGATCTGCAGTCGGTCCGAGCCGTCCTCGTTCTTCACGTATTCATAAACGCCGGCCGGGCAGTAGCGCGCTTCGGGGCCGGCGTAGCGCGCCAGGTTGATGCCCACCGGCACCTTGGCATCGACCAGCGTCAGGTGCGCCGGCTGGTTCTCTTCGTGGTTGGTGTTGCTGATGAAGACCGAGCTGAGTTTGTCGAAAGTCAGCACGCCGTCGGGCTTTGGGTAGTCGATGCGCGGGCACTCGGCCGCGGGCGCGAGGCGCACATGGTCGGGCTGCGTGCGGTGGATCGTCCACGGCGGGCTCTTGATGCCGAGCTTGGGCAACAACCAGTGTTCGATGCCGGTCATCAGCATGCCGACCCCGTTGCCCTTCTTGAACCACTGTTTGAAGTTGCGCGCCTGGTTCAATTCGTCGAACAGCCAACTGCGCTCGAAGGCCTCGGGATAGGACTTCAATTCGTCGTGGCGGCGGTCGTGTTTGAAGACCGCTTCGCAGATCGCTTCGGCGCACAGCATGCCGCTCTTGATCGCGGCATGGCTGCCCTTGATGCGCGCGGCGTTCAACGTGCCGGCCTCGCAGCCGACGAGCGCACCGCCAGGAAAAACCAGTTTCGGCAGCGACAGCAAGCCGCCGGCGGTGATGGCGCGCGCGCCATAGCCGATGCGCTTGCCGCCTTCGATGTGGGCGCGAATCGCTGGATGCGCCTTCCAGCGCTGCATTTCCTCGAACGGCGACAGCCACGTGTTCTGGTAGTCGAGGCCGGTGACGAAGCCGAGCGTGACCTGGTTGCCGTCGAGGTGGTACAGAAAGCCGCCGCCGTAGGTGTCGTTGTCCATCGGCCAGCCGGCGGTGTGCACGACGAGGCCGGGCTGGGCCTTGTCGGCCGGCACTTCCCACAACTCCTTGATGCCGATCGCGTAGCTCTGCGGATCGCGTCCTCCGTCGAGCCGGTGGCGGTTGATGACCTGCTTGCCGAGGTGCCCGCGCGAGCCCTCGGCGAAGATCGTGTAGCGCCCGCGCAGCTCCATGCCGAGCTGGAAGGCGTCGTGGGGCTGGCCGTCTTTGCCGACGCCGACGTTGCCGGTGGCCACGCCGAGCACGGTGCCGTTGTCGGCCAGGATCAGCTCGGCTGCCGCAAAGCCGGGGAAGATCTCGACGCCGAGCTGTTCGGCCTGCTCGCCGAGCCACTTGGTGACGGCGCCCAGGCTGATGACGTAGTTGCCGCCGTTGTGCAGGCAGTCGGGGATCAGCCAGTTCGGCGTTCGCTTGGCGTCGCGCTCGGTGAGGAGCAGCACCTCGTCCTTCATCACGCGCTGCTTCAGCGGCGCGTTGAGTTCTTTCCAGTTCGGGAACAGCTCGGTGATCGCACGCGGGTCCATCACCGCGCCGGACAGGATGTGCGCGCCAGGCTCGCTGCCTTTTTCGAGCACGACGACCGAGATCTCCTTGCCGTCCAACTGCGCGAGCTGCTTGCAGCGGATCGCGCAGGCCAGGCCCGCCGGCCCGCCGCCGACAATGACCACGTCGTACTCCATCGCTTCGCGCGGGCCGAACTTCTCGATCAGTTCTTTCGCATTCATGCCAGTATCGTAGGGCCGCCCCAAGATACTGACGCTCCCCTCGGGGGACGCGAGCAAAGCGAGCTAGGGGCCAAAGGTACTCATTCTAGGATGCCGTGCTATCGTGATTTTCACTTCAGACGGGAGACCTCATGGCCTACAGCATCGATTTGTCAGGGCGCGTGGCGCTGGTCACCGGCGCGTCGAGCGGCCTGGGCGAGCAGTTCGCCAGGGCATTGTCCGCGGCCGGCGCCGGCGTCGTGCTCGCAGCGCGACGTGTCGAGCGTTTGAAGACGCTGCGCGCGGAACTCGAAGCGGCCGACGGCGACGCACATGTGGTCGGCCTCGACGTGACCAGCCTCGACAGCATCCGCGCTGCGGTGGCGCATGCCGAGACCGAAATGGGGCCGATCGACATCCTCGTCAACAACGCCGGCGTCGGCACGACGCAGCACCTGACCGAGGTCATGCCAGACGACTACGACTTCATGATGAACACCAACGTGCGCGGCGCGTTCTTCGTTGCGCAAGAAGTGGCCAAGCGCATGATCGCGCGCGCCAAGGGCACGGCGCCCGGCACCTACACCGGCGGGCGCATCGTCAACATCGCCTCGGTGGCCGGCCTGCGCGTCGGCAGCCGCATCGGTGTCTATTGCATGGGCAAGGCCGCGGTGATCCACATGACGCGTTCGATGGCGCTCGAGTGGGGCCGTTTCGATATCAACGTCAACGCCATCTGCCCGGGCTACATCGACACCGAGATCAACCACCACCAGTGGGCGGGCGAAGCCGGGCAGAAGCTGATCCAGCAACTGCCGCGCAAACGCGTCGGCAAGCCACAAGATTTGGACAGCACCTTGTTGATGCTGTGTGCCAATGAAAGCCACTTCGTCAATGGCGCGGTCATCGCCGCGGACGACGGGTACGGCGTGTGAGGTTTTTGAGCGCACTCGAAGCGCGAGTGCTCGGCGTCCTCGTCGAGAAACAAGCGACGGTGCCCGACACCTACCCGCTGTCGCTCAACGCTTTGGTTGCCGGCTGCAATCAGAAGACGGCGCGCGATCCGGTGATGAATGCGAGCGACGCCGACGTGCTGACGGCGATCGACGGCCTGAAGTCGCTGAGCCTGGTCTTCGAAGGCAGCAGCAGCCGTGTCGTCAAGTTCGAACACAACAGCGGCCGCGTGCTCGGCGTGCCGAGCCAGTCGGTGGCGCTGCTGGCCACGCTGATGCTGCGCGGCCCGCAGACCGCCGCCGAGCTGCGGCTGAACTGCGAGCGCCTGCACCGCTTTGCCGACATCTCGTCGGTGGAAGGTTTTCTCGACGAACTGGCGGCCAGGGAGCCGGCGCGGGTGGCCAAGCTGGCACGCGCGCCGGGCGCGCGTGAGCCGCGCTGGGCGCACCAGCTGTGCGGCGATGCGCCAGCGCCGTCGGTGGAGTTCGTGGCGGCGGCGCCATCGCACTCGGAGCAACTCGAGGCGCGTGTGGCTGCGCTCGAAGCGCAGGTGGCTGCTCTGATGCGGCGCGCCGGGGACAGCGCTTCAGGCGGTGCCGAGTGACGGCGGATCGATCACGCTGTCCAGCCACGACCAGCGCGAGGCACTGGCGCGGCGCGACGGCTTGGCTTGCGGCAGCGAGCGCAGGAACGTAGCGAAGTACTCCATCAGGCTGCCGCCGATGCGCGGGTTGATTTCCAGCAGTTGCAGCCGTCCGCCCGCCATCTTGAAGTTGGCGCAGCCGATGCCGTTGTAGCCGATGGCGCGCAGCATCGCGGCGAGGGTCGGCGCATCGGGGCAGGGCCCAAGCACGCGCACCGCCGGCGGCTGCGCCGCTGAGCCCTTGATGAACAGCGGCGCGTCGTGGTGGTAGGACACGGTGAGCTCGCGCTCGAGGCGGCCGTCCTTCATCAGGAAATGCGTGGCGTGCTCGATCTCGCCGCGCACCGCCGCTTGACGGAACAGGCCCGGCCGATCGAGCGCGTGGCC
>JANMHY010000602.1:0-3244 GCA_031375525.1 Burkholderiales bacterium | reverse complement strand
CGGCTGGAAGGAGTACCAGCAATCGCAGTCGGTTTGCGGTGTAGCGTTGCCGCCCGGGTTGAAGAATGCGAGCCCGTTGCCGCAGCCGATCTTCACGCCGGCCACCAAGGCCGAGGCGGGGGACCACGACGAGAACATTTCATTCGAGCAAGCGGCCAAGGTGATCGGCAACGATCTCGCCACGCGCGTGCGCGAGATCTCGATCCGTCTGTACCGCGAAGCCGCGGCCTATGCGCTCACCCAAGGCATCGTCATCGCCGACACCAAGTTCGAGTTCGGCCTCGATGCCGACGGCACGCTGACACTGATGGACGAAGTGCTGACGCCTGATTCGTCGCGCTACTGGCCAGTGGAGAGCTACCGCGAGGGCGACAACCCGCCGAGCTACGACAAGCAGTTCGTGCGCGATTGGCTCGAAGCGGCGCGTGTCGATGGCCAGCCGTGGAACAAGCGCGCGCCGGCGCCGCCGTTGCCGCATGACGTGATTGAAAAAACGGCCGCCAAGTACCGCGAGGCGCTGACGCGCCTGGGCGCATGAAGCCAAAACCAGCGCCGCGCTCGCGCCTGCTGGCCACGCTCGAAGCGGCGATCAAGGCCGCCGCCAACCCGATCGAAGCGCAGTGCCTGCGCGCAGAGCGTGCTGCGCTGCTGGCGCGCCAGGGCCATCTCGAACGCGCGATGGGTGTTATCGACGAGCTGAATTCGCAGCTCACCTGGCAGCCGCACAACAACCTGGTGCGCGGCTGGGTCGCGCTGGCCGAGGGCCTGCACGGCTACTACAGCGTCATCGGCATCGGCGGCCACGAGCAGGTCGGGCTGGCCTACAAGTTGGCGCACGACAGCGGCCCCGCTGGCACGCGCCTGCGCGCCACCACGGCCGCCTGGCTGGCCAACCTGGCGTTCGGCGATGAGGACGCCGCGCGCATGGTGGCGCTGATCCGCGAGGCGCTCGACAGCGCTGCGCCCGAGCACCGCGGCGCGCGCGCGCGGGCCACGCTGGTGCCGGCTTTGCCTACCACTTCGGCGGCCAGAGCGCGCGTGCGCAGCCCTGGTACGAAGCCTCGCGCCGCCACGCCATTGCCGACGGCGACGAGGCCCACCTGTCGGCGCTGATGCACAACCAGGCCTGGATGCGCGCGGCGCAGGCGCGCATGGCGCTGCTGTTCGGCGCCGAGGGCGATGCGCAAGCCGTGACGCAAGCCTTGATGGGCGCCGAGTCGATCGGCCACTACGACGCCGGCATCGGCACGGCCTCGCTCGGCTCGCTGGTGCCGATGCTGCGCGCGCAGGTGCTGACGGCGCAGGGGCGCTGGGCCGAGGCGCTCGATCTGTTTGCGGCCAACTTCGACAGCGCGCTCAATGAAGGCTTGAAGCGCATCGCCGCCTGCTTGCTTGCCGACCGCGCCTGGTGCGAGTGGCATCAAGGCCACGCCGACAAGGCGCGCGCGCTGGCCGGCGCCGCCGAGCAGGCGCTGGCCGAGCCGATCGACACCGACGACCGCGCGCTGGCGCTGGCGCGGCTGGCGCAGGTGCGTGAGGCGTTGGGCGAGAGTGGCGTCGCGGCCCAGCACCGCGAAGCGTCGCAACGCTTGTATGCGCAGCACCGCGATCAGCAGCAGCGCACCGTGGCGCTGTTGGACGAGGCGCTGGCCGGCCTCGATCCGAAACTAATTTAGAACAGCGCCATGCTGAGCTTGCGCCGGTACTGATCGAGCACCGGATCGGCGCTCACCGCCGCGGCCTTGCCCGTGACTTCGAGCGTGCCCTTGGCTTCTCCGGCAGCGGCCTTCGGCGCCGGCTTGGCCATCACGGCGAGGATGGCGACGTAGGTCTTGCGCGCCAGGTCGCTGCTCCAGGCCTTGTCGCGCATGACCATCTCGAGCAGTTCGTCCATCGCCGCGGTGAAGCGGCCGGCGGCGAAATGCGTTTGCGCCAACTCGAAGCGGGCCTCGAAGTCGCGCTTGTTGGCAGCGATGGCAGCGGCCAGCGCTTCAGGCTGGCGTGCCGTTGAAGCCTTGCGCTGCGCCGCGATCCAATGCGCGAGCGCATCCAGGCGCGCATCGAGCGCGATCTTCTTGGCCACCGGCTCGAAGGCGCTTTCCGCCTGCGCGAGTGCGCCGCGTTCGAGCAGCAGCTTCACGTAGTCGTAACGCGCATCGTCGTTCGACGGATCGATCGCCACCGCCTGCTGCAATTTGGCCAGCGCGGTTTCCGGATCGCCGTCGGCGATCAGCGCCTCGGCTTCTTCGGCCTCTGCTTCTGCTTCCAGCTCATTGGCTGTCGGTACATGCTTGTCGAGAAACGCGCGGATCTGCGACTCCGGCAGCGCACCGACAAAACCATCGACCGGCTGGCCTTGGTCGAAGAGCACGCAGAACGGAATCGAGCGCACGCCGAAGGCCTGGCTCAACTGGCTCGAAATCTCGGGCTGCTCGTCGCTGTTCAGCTTGGCGAGCTTGAAGCGCCCGGCATAGGCGACCTCCAGCTTTTCGAGCACCGGGCCGAGCACCTTGCACGGGCCGCACCACGGCGCCCAGATGTCGAGCAGGATCGGTTGCTGCATCGAGCCGTTGATCAACTCGGCCTCGAAGTTCTGGATGGTGACGTCGAGCATGTTCAATCGCAAATGAGGGCGCCACCTACAATTCAAGCCATGAACGAGGCGCAGCCGAAAGTGGGTGTGTTGATGGGCTCGGCCAGCGACTGGCCCACCCTGCAACACGCGGCCGCCATTCTCGCCGAGTTCGGTGTGCCGCATGAATGCAAGGTGGTCTCGGCCCACCGCATGCCTGACGAGATGTTCTCCTACGCGGCGTCGGCGCGCGAACGAGGTTTGGTGGCGATCATCGCCGGCGCCGGCGGCGCAGCACATTTGCCGGGCATGTTGGCCGCGAAGACCGCCGTGCCGGTGCTCGGTGTGCCGGTGCCGAGCAAACATCTCGATGGCGTCGACTCGTTGCACTCGATCGTGATGATGCCCAAGGGCGTGCCGGTGGCGACGTTTGCGATCGGCGACGGCGGTGCGGCGAATGCAGCGCTGTTCGTTGTGGCGATGCTCGCCGTCAACGACAAGGCGTTGGCCGACAAGCTCGATGCCTACCGTGCCGGGCAGACCGACGCGGCACGGGCGATGACTTCGCAGCTCAAATGAAGTTTCCTTCACCGCAGAGGCGCAGAGGACGCAGAGGTTCGCAGAGAAAGACACTCCCATGTTTTTCCTCTGCGCTTCCTCCGCGTCCTCTGC
>JANMHY010000569.1:0-3623 GCA_031375525.1 Burkholderiales bacterium | reverse complement strand
GGCGCGCACGACGTGCTGCTCGAACTCACGGCGCAAGTGGGCTTGCCGGCCGATCGGGCGCGCGCTGTTCTGGAGAACAACGAGTTCGCCGACGAGGTCCGCGAAGCCGAGCGTTTCTGGCATGAGGCGGGCATCCACTCGGTGCCCGCGGTCGTCATCAACCGCCAGCACCTGATCTCCGGCGGTCAGCCGAGCGAGGTTTTCGAGCAGGCGCTGCGGCAGATGGCCTCGGACGATGGCTCGCAACGTTGAGGTCAAGGCCCGCATCGACAGCATCGAGGCGCTGCTGCCGCGCGCCCGCGCGCTGGCCGAAGGCCCTGAAGTCCTGATCGAGCAGGACGACACCTTCTTCACTTGTGCGCGCGGCCGTTTGAAGCTGCGCGACTTCGGCGATGGCAGCGGTGAGCTGATCCACTACGAACGTGCGGACACGCAAGGCCCCAAGCTGTCCGACTACGTGCGCGCAGCAACCACCGACCCGGCCGCGTTGCGCGAAGCGCTGACGCGAGCGCAGGGCGTCCAAGGCCGCGTGCGCAAGACGCGCTGGCTGCTGCTGGTCGGACAAACGCGCGTGCATCTCGATCGCGTCGAGGGTCTCGGTGACTTCATGGAGCTTGAAGTCGTGTTGCGGCGTGAGCAAAGCATGGAGGAAGGCGCCGCGATCGCAGAATCGCTTCTGGCCCGGTTGGGTGTACCGGTCGCGCACCGCCTGGCCTGTGCCTACCTCGATCTGCTGCAGGCGCGCGCGGGATGAGCCCGCTGCTCGACGTCGACGACCTCACCGTCACGCTACCGACGGTGCATGGCCAGCTCGCCGCCTTGCGCGGCGTGTCGTTTGCGCTGGATCGTGCTGGCACGCTCGGCCTCGTCGGCGAGTCGGGCTGCGGCAAGTCACTGACCGCGCTGGCGCTGATGGGTCTGTTGCCCGACGGCGCGCAGGTCGCCGGCAGGGTCCGCTTCGACGGCCGCGAACTCACGGCGCTAGATGACGACGCGATGGGCGCGCTGCGAGGCGAGCGCATCGGCATGGTGTTCCAGGAGCCGATGACGGCGCTGAACCCGGTGCACCGCGTCGGCAATCAGATCGCCGAATCGCTGCGCCTGCACAAGCAGATGAGCGCTGCGGCGGCGCGCGCCGAAGCGCTGCGTTTGCTGGAGCGCGTGCAACTGCCGCAAGCGCGTGAGCGGCTGGATGCGTACCCGCATGAACTCTCCGGCGGCCAGCGCCAGCGTGTCGTCATCGCCATCGCACTGGCCTGCGGGCCCGACCTGCTGATCGCCGACGAGCCGACCACGGCGCTCGACGCGACGATCCAGCGCGAGGTGCTCGACCTGCTCGACGAACTGCGGCGCGACAGCGGCATGGCGCTGCTGCTGATCAGCCACAACCTCGACGTGATGGCGGCGCGTGTCGAGCGGCTGGCGGTGATGTACGGCGGGCAGATTGTCGAAAGCGGGCCGACGCGCGAGGTCTTCGAGCGGCGAGCGCACCCGTACACACGCGGCCTGTTCGCGGCGCGGCCGGTGCTTGGGCTGGCGCGCGGCACGCGCCTGGCCACGATCCGCGGCCGTGTGCCGGCGCTGCACGAGATGCCGGGCGGTTGCGCGTTCGCCGAGCGCTGCGAATTCGTTATGGATGCCTGCCGTGCCGCGCCGCCGCTCGAACAGGAGGTGAGTGTCGAGCATGCCGTGCGTTGCATCCGCTGGCGCGAGGTGGCGGTGTGAGCGCGCTGCTGCAAGTCATCGGCTTGAACAAGCGCTATGTAATGCCTCGCGCACATCCACTCGCGGCAGCGTCCACGCTCGCCGCACTCGACGACGTCAGCTTCACGCTGCAAGCCGGCAAGACGCTCGGCATCGTCGGCGAATCAGGTTCCGGCAAGAGCACGCTGGCGCGCTTGGTGATGGCGCTCGAAGCGCCGTCTTCAGGCAGCGTGGTCTTCGAAGGGCGCGATCTGCATGGACTGCGCGTCGACGAACTGCGCGCCGCACGCCGCCACTTTCAGATGGTGTTCCAAGACCCCTACAGCTCGCTCGACCCGCGCATGACCGTCGCGCGCACCGTCGCCGAGCCGCTGGAGCAACTCGAACACCTGCCCAAAGCCGAGCGCCGCGAGCGCGCGGCGGCGATGCTCGACGCCGTCGGCCTGAATGCTGCGACCGACCTCGACAAGTACCCGCACGAGTTCAGCGGCGGCCAGCGCCAGCGCATCGCCATCGCGCGCGCGCTCGTCACGCAACCCAAACTGATCGTCGCCGACGAGCCGGTGAGCGCGCTCGATGTCAGCGTGCAGGCCCAGGTGCTGAACCTGATGCAGGATTTGCAGGAGCGCTTCGGCTTGGCCTACCTGTTCATCAGCCACGACCTGGCGGTGGTCGATCTGGTCTGCGACGAGCTGATCGTGCTGCAGCACGGCCGCGTTGTCGAACGTGGCGCCACCGACGATGTGTTGAAGGCGCCGCAGCAGGCTTATACGCGGCGCTTGATCGAGGCGGTGCCAAGACCGTTATGGCAGCCGTAGGCTGTCCCCGCCTGATGTGGCAGCATCCGCGTTGATTCAGGAGGAAGCCCCGCCATGTCCCTCACCCGCCGCACCCTCTTTGCCTTGGCCGCAGCCGCTGTCTCGATCGGCGCCGCTGATGCGCAACCGATCAACAAAAGCCGCGTCGCGCTGGCCATGGTGCTCGAGCCCACCGGCCTGGACCCGACGATCGCGCCGGCCGCAGCCATCGGCGAGATCGTTCACTACAACGTGTTGGAAGGCCTGACCAAGATCAACATCGATGGCAGCGTGACGCCGCTCCTGGCCGAGACCTGGACGATGGATCCCGACGGCAAGAGCTACACCTTCAAGTTGCGCAAGGGTGTCAGGTTCCACGACGGCGAGGCCTTCGATGCCGCCGACGTCAAGTTCAGCTTCGAGCGCGCGAAAGACGACAAGAGCACCAACAAGGCCAAGAAGGCGGTGTTCGACAACATCCGCCGCGTCGATACGCCCGACGCGCACACGGTGATCCTGACGCTCGACAACGCCGACCCGAACTTTCTGTTCCGCATGGGCGAGAACACGGCCGTGATCCTCGATGCCAAGAGCGCCGCCGGCACGGCGAGCAAGCCCATCGGCACCGGGCCGTTCACCTTCGACGACTGGAAAAAGGGCACCTCGGTGTCGCTGAAGAAGTGGCCGGGCTTCCGCGACGCCAGGAGCGTGAAGATCGAGCGCGTGACCTTCCGCTTCATCAACGACCCGGCGGCGCGCGTGGCCGCATTGCTGGCCGGCGACATCGACGGCGTGCCGCGGCTCGATGCGCCGCAGGCGGTCAAGCAGTTGCAAGGCGACAAGCGCTTCACGGTGGCGATCGGCGATACCGCGGGCAAGGGCATTCTCGCCATCAACAACAAGAAAAAACCGTTCGACGATGTGCGCGTGCGCCGCGCCGTCGCGCTGGCGATCGATCGCGCGGCGTTCATCGACGGCGTGCTGGAAGGTCTGGGCAAACCGATCGGCAGCCACTTTGCGCCGACCGATGCCGGCTATGTGGACCTCACCAGCGCCGCGCCGTACGACGTGGAGAAAGCCAAGGCGCTGTTGAAGGAGGCCGGCGTGGCCACACCGCTCAAC
>JANMHY010000555.1:0-3925 GCA_031375525.1 Burkholderiales bacterium | reverse complement strand
GGCTTCGCTGCGCGAGCTGATCGTCAGCGAGAACTTCACCGCCGCCGTGGCCCACAGCCTGCGCGATGCGCGGCGGCAGATCGCGCTGCAGCAGCCCGACCTGCTGCTGCTGGACCTGCGCCTGCCCGACGGCAGCGGCATGGACCTGCTGGCCGACCCGCAACTCTTGGCCAACTCCGAGGTGGTGCTGTGCACCGGCTACGCCAGCATCGACACCTCCGTCCAGGCGCTGCGCCTGGGCGCGGCCGATTACCTCGTCAAGCCCGTCAACATCACGCAGCTGCAGGGTGTGCTGTCGCGCGTGATGAAGCCGGCCGTGCTGCAGGCCGAGGTCGAAGACCTCACCGCCAACCTCGCGCAGAGCGGTCACTTCGGCCACCTTTGGGGCACGAGCGCTGCGATGCAGCGCGTCTACGAGCAGATCTCGCGCGTGGCCGGCACCGGCGTCACCGTGTTCATCACCGGCGAGTCGGGCACCGGCAAAGAGGTCGTCGCGCAGATGGTGCACGACCTCAGCCGGCGCAGGAAGCGGCCCTTCCTGGCGGTGAACTGCGGCGCCATCTCGCCCAACCTGATCGAGAGCGAGATCTTCGGCCACGAAAAGGGCAGTTTCACCGGCGCCGACCGCCAACACCAGGGCTTCTTCGAGCGCGCCAGCAGCGGCACGCTGTTCCTGGACGAGATCACCGAGATGCCGCCGGCGCTGCAGGTCAAGCTGCTGCGTGTGCTCGAGAGCGGCAGCTACATGCGCGTCGGCGGGGCCACGCAGCAGCAGGCCGACGTGCGCGTCGTCGCCGCCACCAACCGCGACCCCGAGCGCGCTGTCGCCGACGGCCAGTTGCGCGAAGACCTGCTGTACCGGCTGAACGTGTTCCCGATCGTCATGCCGCCGCTGCGCGAGCGCATCGACGACGTGGCCTTGCTCGCCGGCCACTTCTTGTCCGATATCGGCAAGAGTGAAGGCCAGGCGCGGCGCCTGTCTCCGGCGGCTCTGGCCCGGCTCGAGGGTTACCGTTGGCCGGGCAATGTGCGCGAGCTGCGCAATGTCATGCAGCGCGCCTATGTGATGAGCGACGACGACGTGATCGGCGACGAGTGGTTGCCGGGGTCGGCGCCGACGAAGGCGCAACGCATGCCGGCGCCCTCTGCCGACCCGGCGGCGTCGATCACGCTGCCGCTCGGCGCGTCGCTGGCCGACGCCGAGCGCCTGATGATCTTGTCCACGCTAGATCACTACGATCAGCAGCGCGAGCGCACTGCCGCTGCGCTCGGCATCAGCCTGAAGACGCTCTACAACCGGGTGAAGGCCTACGGCGGCGAGGCGCCGCCGCCGTGAGCGGGCGCCGAAGCCCGGCCCGTAGCAGCAGCGCGCATGACATCAACCTCGCCGATCTCACGCCCGCACCTCGGTCTGCTGGTGACCGAGCCCTGGCGCGCCGGGCTCGAGTTGGTGTCGCACGGCCTGTCGCGCCGCACTGCCGCGCCGCGCGGTGACGGCCATGCTGTCGTGCTGTTTCCGGGCCTGGCCACCGACGGCAAGGCGATGCGCACGCTGCACGGCCTGTGCCGCAGCCTCGGCTTGCGCCCGCTCGACTGGGGGCGCGGCGTCAACCGCGGCCCGTCGGGCGATGCCGACGCCTGGTTGGCGGCGTTGGCCGACGACGTGGCCGCCGCGCTCGACCGCGAGGGCGGCCCGCAGCGCGCCAGCCTGATCGGCTGGAGCCTGGGCGGCTTGTACGCGCGCGAAGTCGCCAAGCGCATTGGGCCGCGCGTGCGCCAGGTCATCACGCTGGGCACGCCGTTCAACGCCGACGCCGATCACACACGGGTCGGCTGGTTGTTCCGCGCCCTCAGTGGCTCAGCGCCGCTGCCGCGCGAGTTGGCGGCGCGCCTGCGCGAGCCGCCGCCCGTGGCCACCACGTCGATCTACAGCCGCAGCGACGGCATCGTCGCCTGGCAGACCTGCGTTCACGAGGAGCATGGCCGCGCCGACGTGCACGACATCGAAGTCCGCGGTAGCCACATCGGCATGGGCTGGAATCCGCAGGTGCTGCGCGTGGTGCAGGAGCGTCTGGCGCGAGCGGTCGGATAGGCGCTGCGTCAGCGCCGATTCAATCGATGCTGCCGGCCGCCTGCGCCATCAGCGGCAACGTGACGACGAACCGGCTGCCGAGGCCTCTGCCGCCGCTGCTCGCGACGACCGTTCCGCCGTGCGCTTCGACGAGTTGGCGCACCACGGTCAAGCCGACCCCCAGGCCGACGCCGTTGAAGCCGATGGCATGCGTGTCCTGCACGAACGGCTCGAAGATATCGGGCAGGACCCCCGGCGAAATGCCGATGCCGTTGTCTTGAACCGTCAAGATCAGAGCGCCGTCTGCCGCCGCCACGGACAGCGTGATGGCGCCGCCGTCCTGGGTGTACTTGGAGGCGTTGTTGAGCAGGTTGTTGACGACCTGCACCAGGCGCACCGGGTCGCCGTGAACCTTCAACGCGCGCGATGGCGCCTTGACCTCGAACGATTGCAGGCGCGTGTCCATGGCCGGCCGGCTGGCGTCGATGGCATCGTCGATGACCTCGATGACATCGACCACTTCCAGCTCGATCGCCAGCCGGCCCGTGTTGGCGCGCGTGACGTCGAGCAGGTCATCGACCAGGCGTGCCATCTGCACCGTCTGGCGCTCGATGATGGCCTGCGCGCGCGGCAGCAGCGGCTCGTCCGTGCGCACCCGACCCAGCATCGAGGTCGCCAGGCGGATCGGCGCCAGCGGGTTCCTCAGCTCGTGCGCAATCAAGGCCAGAAATTCCAGTTGCCGCTGCTGCGCCTGCTGCGCCGCGGCCTGCACTTCCTGCGCATTGAGCGCCGTCATGATGAGTTGCTCGTTGGCTTCCTGCAATTGCGTGTACCGCCGATCGTGTTCCGCCAGTGCGAGCTCGTATTGGGTCAACGGCTGCTGCATCGACTTGAGACGGGGAGCCGAATCCTCTGTGACCCAAACCCGCCCAGCGTGAACCACCCAACTGCCGGGACCGCTCGCCTTCGCTTGGTACATTGCCGTGTCCGCGCGATCGATCAGCGTTTCTGGCGCAACCCCGTCTTCCGGATACAGGGCGACGCCGATGCTGGCGCCGAGGCGCACCACATGCTCACCGAAACGATTCGGTGCACCGAGCGCAGCGATCACCTTGTCGGCGACGATGATCGCGTCGCCTGGTTTGGACACCTCGGTCAGCAGGATCAGGAATTCGTCGCCGCCGTGGCGGCTCACGGTGTCCACATCGCGAACCGCCGAGGCCAGGCATCGCGCCGCAAACTTCAGCACCTGATCGCCGATGCCATGGCCCAGGGTGTCGTTGATCTGCTTGAAGTTGTTCAAGTCCACGAACAGGAGCGCCAACGGTTCGTTGCGGCGTTTCGCACTGGCGATGGCGCGGGTGAAGCGGTCGATGAGCAACAGCCGGTTCGGCAGTTGCGTCAGCGGATCGAGCCCCACAGTGCGCGAAACGACGTCCAAGGCCAGCGCAGCGGCATTGGCGTCTGCTTGATGCTGCAGCGCGGCGACGACCAGTTCCTCGTTGGCCTGGACCAGCCGATGGGCCCGACCGTTGTCCAACTGACTCTCTGCGATCACCACGTCCTGGAGCAGGCGGACCAGCACGGACCGCATCGACCGCACCTGCTCTTCGAGCCGCGCAAGGTCGCCGGCCGCCTTGTGGGTCGCGCCATCGAGGTCACGGTCTTGGTTCACTGCGGGCCTTGGCTCGTGTCTCAGCCGCTGCTGGCGCTGCCGTTCGCGGCCGGCGGGCCGGCTGGCGGTGTCCGTGTCGGGCGGCCTCCGAGCAGCCCTTCTTCTTCGAGCAGCCTGTCGCCGATGCGAATGCCGTCGTTGCCGATGCTGTACTCGCGCAGCTCGTCCGAGTGCGCGCT
>JANMHY010000536.1:0-6280 GCA_031375525.1 Burkholderiales bacterium | reverse complement strand
GTAGGCCTCGGCGACGGCGCTGTTGTTCATGTGGATCGCCGGCACGCCCTGGTTCGACGCGTTGAGCACGGTCTGCGATTCGGGTACGACGCCGATCAGCGGGATGCGCAGGATGTCCTGGATGTCGTCGATCGACAGCATCTGCCCGCTGGCGACGCGCGCCGGGTCGTAGCGCGTGATCAGCAGGTGCTCGCGAATGCCTTCCTTGCCGTCGATCGCGCGCTGCGTCTTCGACGCCAGCATGCCGAGGATGCGGTCGGAGTCGCGCACCGACGAGACCTCGGGGTTGGTGACGACGATGGCCTCGTCGGCATAGTGCATGGCCAGCGTCGCGCCGGTCTCGATGCCGGCCGGCGAGTCGCAGATGATGTACTCCATGCCCATCTCGGCGAGCTCATCGAGCACACGCTTGACGCCTTCCTTGGTCAGCGCTTCCTTGTCGCGTGTCTGCGAGGCGGCGAGCACGACCAGGTTCTCGCTGTGCTTGTCCTTGATCAGCGCCTGCGTCAGCTTGGCCTCACCGTGGATGACGTTGATGAAGTCATAGACCACGCGCCGCTCGCAGCCCATGATCAGGTCCAGGTTGCGCAGGCCGACGTCGAAATCGATGACGGCGGTCTTGTGGCCGCGCAGCGCCAGGCCCGACGCAAAGCTGGCGCTGGTGGTGGTCTTGCCGACGCCGCCCTTGCCGGACGTGACGACGATGATCTTGGTGGCCATCTGCAGAACTTCCCTCTGGCTTGTTTTGTTGGATCAACCGAGACGTTCGACGACGAGCTGCTCGCCATCGAGCCGCACCATCGCCGCCTGGCCGACGATACCGTCGGGCAGGGCCTCGTCGGTGGTGCGCAAGACGCCGGCGATCGCCAGCACCTGCGCCTGCATGCAATGACAGTAGATGCGCGCCGCGGTGTTGCCGCTCTTGCCCGCATGGGCACGGCCGCGCAGCGGCGCATAGACGTGGATGTCGCCGTCGGCGGTGACTTCGGCGCCGAAGCTGACGAGGGCCAGCACGATCAGGTCGCGGCCCTGCGCATAGACCTGCTGGCCCGAACGCAAGGGCTTGTCGATGACCAGCGGCGGCAATACTGGCAGCGGCGGCAGCTGCACCTCGACGATCTTTTCGACGATGCGTTCGACCACTTCGGGCGCCGCCACTTCGCGCAGCGCCGGCCGCGCGCCCTCGGGCGCCTCGAGCAGCCCCGAGGCCAGCGCTGCCGCCATCTGTTCGGTGCTACCGCCGCGCACGGCCACCGGCCGCATGCCATGCTGCATCAGCAGCACGACGAGCAAGTCGAAATCGACCGACTCTTCGGCTTCGCGCACGAACGACAGGTCCACCACCACCGGCTCGTCGTCGAACAGGCCGGGCATCGCGTCGGCGCGCTGCGAGAACTCCTCGGCAAGTAGCGCCAGATCGGTCGTCTTCAGCACCAGCGCCATCAACGTCAGCGCCGCACTCTTGAGCTCGAGGCACGAAGTGTTGACGTCGCTGCAGACTACGGCGTTCATGAAGTGCTGGTGAGGAAGTGTTTTCATTCTATCGATGCATGCCGTCGTACCAGGAGCGCTCCTACCCTGCTTTGGCGCTCGACCACTTCAATGTGGGGGCTTGACAAGCATGCCGCAGGAGCCTTGGCGTCTGCGCTATCCCTGAGCCAATAGGCTACTGGTCAGCACCGGCAAACCGCCAAGCCGGATTCATGTATTCTGCGTGGCCGCATGGTAAAAACGTGGTTCAAGCATGGTTAGAACATGTTCTCCATTCTCACATCAAACAACGTCAGCCCTAGCGAGTCACTCAGGAGCGCACCATGCCAGCCACCGGATTGGGACTGTTCGAGACTGTGCCGACTGACCACCTGAAATTTGGCCTCGGCGCGGCGTTCGATGCGAAGCGCGTGCCTACTGTTCTCGGCCTCAACAAGGAAGATGTGTCTCGGCTGGCCTCTGTTTCAGTCAAGTCGGTTCGATACGACGACGCGATACCTTCTCAGGTGCGCGAGCGCCTCGAAGAAATCGCCAACACGATCAACATGGTGGCGCAGGCGTTCGATGGCGACGTTAACAAGACTGTCAGCTGGTTCCGAGCCCGCAATCCACTGCTCGGCGACGTCTCGCCGAAGGACATGATTCGCTTGGGCCGCTATGAGCGACTGCGCAAGTTCATCATCAATGCGATGACGGAACGGTTGGCCGCGCAGCGACTGCAAGCGGCGAAAGCCAAGTCGCGCTGAACCGGATCGCCGAGTGCCGAGGCACAAACCAGCGCCACCCCCACCACGCGCAGCGGCACGGTCTGCGCACACGCCGAGCATCCTCGAGCTCGAGCGCTTTTCGCACGAAAACCTTACACGCTGGAACGCTGTTTCCAAAGACCTCGACGAGTTGCACGCGGTCTTGTACTTCGGGGTTCAGCCCGAGCAACGGCGCCTGCGCTCCGAACTGCTGGCTGCGCTGGGTCTGACGCAACCGCTGCCGTTTCCATTCTTGCGTTGGACTCGCGTCGTCAGCTACCAGTACAGCATCGAGCCTCCGTCCGCCGCGGGCAGCTTGCACGCCTACGGTGGACGCTTCAACCCTGGGGTGGACCTCGACCTAGGAACGCTCAATCCCTGGCCTGCGCTTTACGTCGGCGAGGATACGGAGACTGCGCTGCGCGAGAAGTTTCAGATGGCGATGAACGACAAGTCGGGTGGCCTGACGGCCGAGGAACTGGCGCTGACAGGGTCAACCAGCTACGCGTCGTTGGCAATGAACGGCGACCTTCAGCGCGTGTTCGACATGACGACGCCCGCAAACCTGAAGGCCGTCGCCAAAGTGCTCGGACGCATCCGGATGCCGTCGGATGCGCGTGCAATCAAGAAGCGTCTTCGCATCAAGCACAACGACCTTCGGATGATCACCACCAGCCAACAGCTCTACGACGCTGTGCTCACCAAGAACTGGCGCATGCGCCCCGTGCAGTTCGGGCTGCCAGCGCCAAGCCACACGCTGGCCGAGTTGATCCGCGCCGCGGGTTTCGAGGCCGTCCTCTACCGATCGACCAAGGGTCAAGGCCGTTGTCTGGCTGTTTTCCCGGATCAGCTGACATCGAAATCGTTTGTGGAACTTGCGGACGCTGCACCGGCGGCAGTGAAGTGGCCGAGGCTGGATATCGACACTGCCGACGACTTGGCAGGTTGGGACAGCCTGCCCACGCAGAAGCGGCCACGGTGAAGCAGCCGCAAACGCGCGCTGCGCTTAAGGTAGCCTGCTCTCTTCGCTGTCGATGATCGCGCGCATCGAGTTTCACCGAGCGCGTGAACCACAGTCGGTATTCGCGTCACACCGACAATCTGCCCATGCCCCTGCTCACCCTCACCAACGCCCACCTCGCCTACGGCCACGTACCCCTGCTCGACGGCGCTGGGTTTTCGCTCGACGACGGCGAGCGCGTGGCGCTGATCGGGCGCAACGGCGCGGGCAAGTCCTCACTGCTGAAGATCCTGGCGGGGCTGGAGCGGGCCGACGATGGACTGTTGCAGGCGCAGCAAGGCACGCGTCGCATTTATGTGCCGCAGGAGCCGCTGTTCGATGCGGCGCAATCGGTGTTCGATGTGGTCGCTGAAGGCGTGGCCGAAGCGCGGCTGCTGCGCGACCGTTTCGAAGCCCACGCGCCGGAGGACGACCTCGACGCGCTGCAAACCCGCCTCGAAGCGCTCGGCGGTTGGACCTGGGAGCAGCGTGTCGATGAAACGCTACAGCGTTTGCACCTCGACGGCGCGGCCCTCGTCGGCACCTTGTCGGGCGGCACGAAGAAGCGTGTCGCGCTGGCGCAGGCGCTGGTGGCGCAGCCCGATGTGCTGCTGCTCGACGAACCGACGAATCACCTCGACCTCGATGCGATCGCCTGGCTGCAAGGGCTGCTCAATGAATCGACGCACGCCACGGTGCTGATCTCGCACGACCGCGCTTTCATCGACGCGGTGGCGACGCGCATCATCGAGTTGGACCGCGGCGCGCTGCGCTCTTACCCCGGCAACTACGCCGCTTACGAAGCGACGAAGGCGCGCGAGCTCGAAAGCGAAGCGCTGGCCAATGCGCGCGCCGACAAGCTGCTCGCCGCCGAAGAGGTCTGGGTGCGCAAGGGCGTCGAAGCGCGGCGCACGCGCAGCGTCGGCCGCATCGCGCGGCTGGAAAAGCTGCGTGCCACGCGCGTGGCGCGGCGTGACCGCGTCGGCCAGGTCAAGCTCGAACTCGCAACGGGCTTGCCCACCGGCAAGATCGTCGCCGAACTCGACGACGTCTCGGTGGGCTACGACGACCGAATGCTCATCGACCACTTCAGCGCCACCTTCCTGCGCGGCGACAAGGTCGGCCTGGTCGGCCCCAACGGCGCCGGCAAGACAACGCTGTTGATGCTGATCCTCGGCGAGATGGAGCCAACGCGTGGCCGCGTGCGCCGCGGCAGCAACCTGCTAGTCGCCTACTTCGACCAGTTGCGCGAAGGCCTGTCGCCGGGCGCGACGCTGGCCGACACGATCAGCCCGGGCAGCGAGTGGGTCGAAGTCGGTGGTGCGAAGAAGCACATCATGAGCTACCTCACCGACTTTCTGTTCTCGCCCGAGCGCGCGAACTCTCCCGTGCGCACGCTCTCCGGCGGCGAGCGCAACCGCCTCTTGCTGGCGCGGCTGTTCGCGCTGCCGGCCAACGTCATCGTGCTCGACGAGCCGACCAACGACCTCGACATCGAAACCCTGGAGCTGCTCGAAGCGCTGCTCGCCGACTACGCGGGCACGGCGTTCCTCGTCAGCCACGACCGCCGCTTCGTCGATAACGTGGTGACCAGCGTCGTCGCCTGGGAGGGCGATGTGGAGTACGGCGGCAAGCCGGGGCTGTGGCGCGAGTACGAAGGCGGCATCACCGATTGGCTGACGCAGCGCGAACGCGCGCGGGTTGCCGCCGTGGCCCCCGCCGCCACGCGCAGCGCAGCGGCACCGCGCGCACAGAAGGCCAAGCGCAGCTACAAGGAGCAGCGTGAACTCGACGCGCTGCCGGCGCGCATCGAAGCACTGGAAGCGGAGCAGAAGCAGATTGCGGCCGAGGTTGCCAGCCCGGCGCTGTACGCGAACGAGCCGCAGCGCGCCACGGCCTTGCATGCGCGCGCAGCGCAGATCGAGGACGAGTTGACGGCGGCGCTGGAGCGCTGGGAAAACCTCGGCTCGCGCTAGCTTCTGGTCGTGCTGCCGAACCAGCTTTCGTTGCTCGCCACCGGATGCGTGCGGCTGACGATCAGGCCGCCTTGCAAATACAGCGCGTTGAGCAGGCGCATCGCACGGGCGCGGTTCAGGCCCGGCCACTCGGCGATCTCGCGCAGGTTGGCGCTCTCGCGGTGCAGGCGGTTGACGGCGGCTTGCACGACGCCGGTGAGGATCACATCGCGCAGATTGGTGCCCACCGCCACGCGGTACGCCGCCGGGCCGCTGATCTCGGGCAGCAGTTGCTCGCGCGAGCCGCGCATCGCCAGCTCCCAGGCCACGGGCCCCAGCGGTTGGTAGAGATGCGGTTCGCCGACGAGGGCTTCTTCCGGGTCGCCCGGCGGACGCAGCATCGCCGGCTCGACGCGCAGCACCGTCATGTCCGACAGGCGCTGGGCCAGGAACTCGTGCATGTGCAGCGGGCAATGCACCAGGCGCTCGTTGGGGAACAAGGTCAGCGGCACCACACGCAAGCCGCATTGCAGGTAGATCGCCAGCGGCCGCGCGTGGCGCACGCAGGCGGCGATGACTTCCAGCACTTCGGTGCGGCGACCGTCCTGCTCGAAACGCAGCAGGTCTTGCAGCAGCGACGGATTGAGCGACGACAAGCGCGTCAGCGACGCATCGCCGCTCTCGCGACGCAACTCATCGAGGTAGCGCTCGAAAGCGCTGACTCGCATCAGTTCAGGCTCTCCGAGCGGCAGGGTGGATTCGAAGGTCACGACAACGGCTATGGCCAAGTGCAAGGGCAGCAAGGGCGAATTTGTGCCCTTATGTTACGCGCGGTTGCGAGTTGGCAGACCCCCCACAGGAGTGGGGGCGGGTAAAGACGGGTTGTCGGCGGCGGCACCGCGTGGCGCCCTGCCGATCTTGTCGCGAGCCTCGCGCAGCACGCGCCACAACCGCGCTTCCTGCGCCACCGCGAAGTTGACGCGCATCAGCGTCGAGCGTCGCGGCGCGACGTGAAACAGGCTGCCCGGCGTCAGCAGCCAGCCGTCGCCGTGCAGCAGCGCCGCCAGGCGCTCGGTGTCGACGCCGGT
>JANMHY010000495.1:0-14460 GCA_031375525.1 Burkholderiales bacterium | reverse complement strand
CCTCGCCCGACGGCACAGCCGCGTTGAGCAACACGCTGCAACTGCAAAGCCAGCTCACGCTCGAAGGCAAGCTGGACGGCAAACGGGGCGACGCCGTGCGCCTGGCCGGCGCGCTGCAGGCGCAACGCACGCCCGACGGCTGGCGGATCGAGTTGAACGATGCGCAGGCGCGCGCCGGCGCGGCCAGCCTGCTCTGCACGCTGCAGGCCGAGCGCAACGGCAGCGGCACAACGCAACTCAAGTCGCAAGGCAAAGCCCAAGGCTTCGATCCGGCGCAGTGGTGGGCCGCGGCGCCGAGCGCGCGCCTCAACGGCCAGTGGAACGCCGAGCTGCAAGCGCCACCGTCGTGGCGCTTCGATGCCGGGAGCACAGCGTCGTGGCTGGCGCTGCGCGGCAAGGCCGAGGTCGAAGTCAAAGACAGCACGCTGGCCGGTGTGCCGCTTCAAGCCACGCTGCGCGCCGACGGCGCTGGCGCCGGATGGAACGTCGATGCGAAGGCCAACGCCGCCGACAACAAGGTTGCGTTGCAAGGACAGCTGGCGGCGCGTGCCGACGGCGACCGCTGGCGGGCTGACATCGACGCACCCGCGCTCGCCGCGTTGCGCCCGCTGGCGGCGGCGCTCGCGCCTCGCGCCGGGTTGGACGGTGTCGACGGCGCGGCCACCGCAGAGCTGCAAGCCAGCGGGCGCTGGCCCGCCGCGCGCACCAGCGGCACACTGCGCGCCAACGGCCTGCGGGCGGCGGCTTTCAGTGCGGCGCAGCTCAATGCGCAGTGGCAAGCCGGGCCCGACCGCGATGCGCCGCTGCAACTCACGCTCGACGGCCAACGCGTCGCCTACGGCGCGCCCTCGTTCGACGCCTTGCGCGCCACGATCGACGGCACGCTGGCTGCGCACCGCATCGACATCAACGGCACGAGTGCGATGCGGCCACCGGCGTGGACCGACACGCTGCTCGGCGCGAACGCTGCCTCGGCGCCGTCAAAGCCGGGCAGCTCGCTCAAGCTGCGCGGCGAGGGCCGTTGGCAATCCGAGGGCAACGGCGCAGGCCAATGGCGCGCCAAGCTCGCTGAACTCGACGCACGCGGCAGCGGCGCAACGCAAGCCTGGCTGGCTGCACGCGATGCCGACGTGCGTCTGGCCTTCGACGCACAAGGACGCGTCACCGAAGCGCAAGCCCAGCCCGGCAGCGCCACCGTGCTCGGCGCCGCGCTGACGTGGCGCGAGGCGCGCTGGCAGGCCGCCACACCGAAAGGCGCAGCGCAAGTCGCGCTCGACGCACAACTCGAAGCGCTGGCGATCGCACCGTGGTTGCAGCGCTTTCAACCCGAGGCCGGCTTCGGCGGCGACCTCACGGTCAAGGGCCGCGCGATCGTCAGCAACGGCAGCAGCTTTGCCGCCGACGTCGTGGTGGAACGCGCCGGCGGCGACCTCACGGTGACGAGCGACGGCGTGACGCAGAACCTCGGTATGACCGATTTGCGTTTGTCGCTCGCCGCAGACCAAGGCACGTGGCACTTTGTGCAGGCCGTGGCCGGCTCGAACCTCGGCGTGCTCGTCGGCGCAACCAGCCTGCGCCTGCCGCCGTCCGCCACCTGGCCCGCGCCCGAGACGCCGATGCAAGGCGTGCTCGAATGGCGCGTTGCCGATCTCGGTGTGTGGGCGCCGTTCACGCCGCCGGGTTGGCGCGTCGGTGGCCAGTTGCGCACCAGCGCGGCCATCGGCGGACGCTTCGGCGCGCCGGAGATCGAAGGCCGCATGGACGGCTCGGGTCTGGCGGTGCGCAACCTGCTGCAAGGCGTCGATCTGCGCGACGGTGAACTCGCGCTGTCGCTGCGCGGCGCCGATGCGCGCGTTGAGCGCTTCGTCTTCAAGGGCGGCGACGGCGAGCTGCGATTGACGGGCGGTGCGGTGCTCGGCGCCGAGCCGAAGGCGACGCTGCAACTCGTCGCCGACAAGTTCCGCCTGCTCGGCCGCGCCGACCGGCGTGTGGTCACCAGCGGCAACGCCACGCTGGCGCTCGATGCGAAATCGCTGGCGCTCAACGGCCAGCTCCACATCGACGAAGGCCTGATCGACATCTCGCGCGCCGACGCGCCGAGCCTCGACAGCGACGTCACGGTGCGCGGCGGTCGCCAGGCGGCCGACAAGGCGGCGGCGCAGGAAGAGGAACGAGCCGTGCTCGCCGAGCGCAACGCGCGCACGGTGCGCGACCTGCGCGTCAACGTGCAGCTCGACCTCGGCGACAAGCTGCGCCTGCGCGGCCGCGGCCTCGACACGCGGCTGGCCGGTCGCCTGGCCATCACCTCGCCGAACAACCGGTTGGCCCTGAACGGCACGGTGCGCGCCGTCGATGGCCAGTACGCGGCCTACGGTCAGAAGCTCAACATCGAACGCGGCGAGATCGGCTTCTCCGGCGACCTCGAGAACCCGCGGCTGGACATCCTGGCCGTGCGGCCGAACCTCGACGTGCAGGTCGGCGTGCAGGTCACGGGCACCGCGCAGGCGCCGCGCGTGCGTCTGGCCAGCACGCCGGAGATGGCCGACTACGACAAGCTGTCTTGGCTGATGCTCGGCCGCGCGCCCGAAGGGTTGGCGCGCAACGACACCGCATTGCTGCAACGCGCCGCGCTGGCCATCCTGGCCGGTGAAGGCCAAGGGCTCGACACACAACTGCTGTCGCGCCTCGGCCTCGACGAGTTCTCGCTGCGCCAGGTGGAGAGCGGCGAGGTCCGCGAAACCGTCGTTGCCCTGGGCAAACAACTCTCACGGCGCTGGTACGTCGGCTACGAGCGCAGCGTCAACAACACCACCGGCACCTGGCAGCTCGTCTACCGCGCCGCGCAACGCTTCACGCTGCGCGCACAGTCGGGCAGCGACAACTCGCTGGATGCGATCTGGACGTGGCGCTGGAACTGACGATGGCTGCGCCATAGCGCTCTGTCGAGGGGAAGTCACCAGCCGCTTGCGGTCAAGTCCTTTCGTTGGACAACAGCGGATCACGCGACGAGTCGTCGGAACATAGGGATGGGCAGTTCGGCGACACGCGCCTACAAGCCCAACGAACCGAGATGGCGATGGTCACTTTGGACAGTGATGGCTCCGATGCTCGGAGCTCTCGGCCGGCAGCGCGCGCTTCTCCCAACCGACGAGGACCTGCTCAGGGCCTAAAGCGACAGGATGTGCAATGGCTGATTTTCAGTTTCGAAATGTTTCGATCGAAGTCAACGGAATCGCCGTGACAGCCACGTGCTCGGGTCGGATCGCGCATGTCGAATGACGTGTGGTCTGTGCTGGCACGGGGGTGCGTTGCCTTCTCGCACACCCAGGCAGGCACCCTCGTCGGCAGCTCCTTCAAGGACACCGGCTCGCTCGTTGCATCGCTGATCCCTGGCTCCACGGGTATCGCAAAAGACCGGCTCACCCAACTGAAGAAAGACATCGGTGACGCTGGCGACGCGTTCAAGCCGATCATCAAGGCGGTCGAAGCCGAAGCGAAGAAGGCCAAGGACGCGGTGGCCAACATGGCCACTGAGCTGGGCACCGACCCGTTCACATGGGAAGCGGCGGCGCGCGCAACGACGGAGTTGGGCTACGTGCTCATTGCTCTGGATGCAGCGCTCGAGATCATTGCGAAAAAAGCGGCTGAACCCGAACCGAATCCCGCGACACGGCTGCAGATCGAGAGCCAGATCCGCAACATCCCGGAGCCGTGGATTGCGCCGTTCCGCAACCTCGGCGCCGGCACGACACGCGGTTTCGATTCGCTCTGCAAGACAGTGCTCGGCATCGACAGTGCCGGAAAGAAGTTTGCAAACCAGCTCACCTGGTCGCGCGAACAAAAGCGGCTGGCGTTGACGCTGGCCGCGCTCGGTCCCGTCGGGCTGGGCACGCCGGGGCCGCGCGGTGCCACGCCGATCAGCCTCGATGGAACCGAGGTCGAAGCCTTCTTCAGCTACAAGGACACGGCGAAGCTGGGCATCGCACTTCGCACCCGCATGCGCAGCGGCCTGCGCGGCGACAAGATGCTCGAGAAGATCATTCCCGATCAGGCGCCGACGGCGAACTCGGACTCGGTGGCCATCGCGCTCGACACGAAGGATGGACTGACGTTCGGCGACGGACCGAACCGCAAGATCGTGCTGCCCGTGCGCTTCAACTTCCCGGGCATCGAATTGCGCGAGATGTCGATGGCGCGCCCGGTCGGCAAGGACGAAAACAGCGGCCGCATCGACCTCATGGTCACCGTCGCCGGCAAGCTCGGCGATGTGTTCGCCGTGGTTGCGGAAGGCGGCGGCGTCTTCATCCGGTGGAAGGGCGACCCCGCTTCGGCCGTCGAGGTGCTGCCCAAGCCGCCCACGGCGGCGGGCCTGCGCATCAAGACCGGCATCGTCACCGGCGGCGGATACCTGCGGTTCAACGAAGATGCAGGCGAGTATGGCGGCGTGCTGGATCTGCAGTTCACAAAGATCGGCATCACCGCCGCGGGTCTCATCACCTTCGATCCGTTCTCGCTCGTGCTCGTCATGGGCGTGCACTTCTTCCCCAAGATCGAGCTGAGCTGGGGCTTCACGCTCAATGGCGTGGGCGGGATCATCGCCATCAATCGCGGCCTGTCGACGGTGGAATTGGCCAAGGGCCTGCAAGAGGGCGCGCTCGACCAGTTGCTCTTCCCGAGCGACCCGATCGCCGCGGCGCCGACGATGCTCGATCGCATCGGCAAGATCTTTCCCAAGAGCGACGGCGCCGTCGTCGTCGGGCCGATCGCCGAGTTGGGCTGGGGTTCGCAAACAGGCTTCGTCAAGGCCAAGCTCGGCGTCGTGCTGGCGCTGCCGGACCCGATGCTCGTCGTGCTCGGTGTGCTCAGCGTCATCGTGCCGTCGCCCGAAGTGCCGGTGCCCCTGCGCGTGGTCGATCTGCACGCCGAGTTGATGGCGGTTTTCGCACCGGAGTTCGTGCTCGTGCGCGTGTCCCTGGTGAAGTCGAAGATCGCCAACATGACGGTGTCGGGTGACCTGGCGCTGTTCATCCGCTGGGCCGGCGGCGCCGAGTTCGTGATTTCGGTCGGCGGCTTCTTTCCGAAATACACACCACCGCCCGAAGTCACGGGCTTGCGCAAGATCACTGTCGAAATGTCGCCTCCCATCCCGTGGCTCACGGTGCGGGCCGAGGCGTACTTTGCGATCACCGCGAACACGGTGCAGTTCGGCGGACGCGTCACGCTGATCGCGGACCTCGGCATCGTCGGCGGCAAGGCATGGGTCGGGCTCGACGCGCTCTTCCAGTGGTCGCCGCGCTTCTATTTCATCTTCCTCATCGACGCCGGCATCGAACTCACGGCGTTCGGTGAAACGGTCGCGGGGGTGAGCTTCCACGGCGAGCTCTCCGGCATGAAGCCGTGGCGTCTCGAAGGCCACGCCAGCGCCGAGATTCTCTTCTGGGACGTGCCGTTCGATCTCGGGCCGATCGAGTGGGGCGACAAGGACGCATCGGTCGCGGCCGAGGTCTCGCCGGTGAAGCTCGGGGCCGAAGCCTTGCGCACGGACGCGGCGTGGAAGCCCCAGCTGCCGTCGGGCACCGACACGCTGGCCCGCTTCCGCGAGGACGATCTCGCGCCGATGCTAGTGCATCCGCTCGGCGCGCTGGAAGTCAAGCAGCTGCGCGTGCCGTTCGAAACGGACCTCGACCGCATCGGCTCGAGCCCGGTGTCGTCGCGCCGGGTGCACATTGCCGACCCGATGGTGGGCGCACTGGAAGCGCAGGTCGTGTCCCACGCCACCGACCAGTTCGCACCCGGACATTTCAAGAATCTCACGACCGACCAGGCGACATCGCGGCAGAGTTTCGAAGAGTTCCCGTGCGGCGTGCGCGTCGCAGCGAGCAAGCACGCGGCCTTCGGCAATGCGACCTCCGTGACCTACGAATGGGAGACGGGATATCCCCACGAGAACTTCGGCCGCGGCCGCTTCGCGTTCGCGCAGTTGAACCTCGTCGCGGCCACGGTCTTGCGGTCGAACGCCGTTTCCAGCTCGACCCGCATCAACGCCAACCCGTACCTGCCACCGCAGCCCGACCCGGTGCCGCTCGCCGTGAGGGATGCCGGACGCGTGCGCATCGTTCGCCGCGACGATCTCAGCGCGGTGGCCGGCGTGGCGCAGATCATGACGACCACCGTCGCAGCCGATCGCCTGAACGAATTGGCGACGCTGCATGGCGACGCCCTTCAACTGATTGCTGCCTGATCATGGCCGGCTCGCTCAGCACCGCCCGGGGCTACCTCACCAACGCGTTCTCGGTCGCGCTGGCAACACCCTTCGTCCCCGAGAACACGGTCTTCGGTGAATTCACGTTCGTGCCGTGGGTCCGCACGGGCCTTGCCGCGGCGCAGGAGTCGGCGGGCAGCGACCCCGTGCGCGCCACCGTGCGCATCCGCCTGACCGTCACCGACGATGGGGCGACCTCGGAAACGGTCGACAGGACGCTGGTCATCCGCGGGCCGGGCGATGTCGTCGGCCTCGATCCGGGGCAGATCATCCGGCGTTTCCCCGCGCACGGGACGATCGATGCCGAGGAGAGTCTGCTCGCGCACATCGAGTTCGACCGCCCCGAGCTGCCCTGGCTGTTCTCGCCCTATGCGTCGGCCGGCGATCGCATCGCGCCCTGGCTCGCGCTGGTGGTCTGCGACGCCACGCGATCCACCGAGGAGCCCGGTCCGCCTGGAATGCCTCGCCGATTGCGCACGCGGCTCGGCGAGTTGCAGTCGCTCGACGACTCGTGGGCGTGGGCCCATGCGCAGGTCGTCGGCTCCGCTGCCGGTGCGCCCAGCGTCGCCGACCGCCTGTCGGCGAGCTATGGTCCGGTCAACCTGTCGCGTTTGATGTGCCCGCGCAAGCTCGACCACGACAAGCACTACATCGCCGCGCTCGTGCCGGCTTTCGATTGCGGAAGAAGAAGTGCGCTCGGTGACCATGGCGGCGCGCTCGACCCGGCGTGGACGCGGGCTGCCGACGACAGCGATGCCGACGTCGAGATCATCCTGCCCGCGTTCGACACCTGGCGTTTTTCTGTGGCCCCCAGCGGTGACTTCGAGAAGCTCGCGGGGCGGTTGCAGGGCGTCGTCGCACCGTGGAACGTGGGCCGCCGGTTGATCGATGCCAGCGAGCCGCGCGGCAACGTCGCCGATCTGGCCGCCGGCGGCGCCGGCGCCACGCAGGTCCTGCGTTGCGCACTCGTCTCACCGACGCCCATGCCAGAGGGCATGCCGCCCGAAAGCAGCGCGTGGTCAGTTGAAAAGCGCGACGAACTGCGCGTGGAAGTCGACCGTTCGAATGCGCTCGACGAAGACCTGCCACGCGTCGGCGCACGGCTGTACGCGAAGTACCAACGCGCCCAGGCTGCGCTGGGCCCCGCGTTCGGCCAACCGCCCGCGAGCGCCGATGCTGCGGACCACGACTGGTTCGCGCAGCTCAACACGTCGCCCATGCATCGCATCGTTGCCGGTCTCGGTACGCGGGTCGTGCAGCGCGACCAGGAACAGCTCATGCAGGCGGCGTGGGCGCAGATCGGCGAGGTGCGCAAAGCCAATGCCGCGCTGGTGCGACTTCAGTTCGGCCGCTACGTCGGCGAGGCGCTGCACCGCAATCATTTCTCGAAGCTCGGCCTGGGCGAGCTGACGCAGGTCTTGCGCGGCGTTCACGCTCGCGTTGCGGCCAGCGCAACGGCGCTCACGCTGCACGGCGTGCTCGCGCGCAGTGCAACGGCGCCCGCCGCGATGACACCTGCCTTCCGCCGCTTGTCCAGGGTGCGCGGGCCGCTCGCACGATTCATCGATGCGGCCGGCGCGGTCGCGCTGAAGCGGATCGTTGCGCCGGACCAGCAGTACCGTGACTTCCGCCGGGCCTACGTCGAGCCGGACGGCGTGCGGACCCTCTCCGGCAGCGCCATCGCATCGATTCCAGCGGCGCTCGTTGCGCGCCGGCTCGGCGTCGCCGAAGGCGTCGCGCACGCGGCGCTGGCCAGTCAGCTCTCCGGCCGCAGCATGGTGTCGATTGCCGACCGGCTGGCACAACCCGTTGCCAGTTGGCGCGTGCCGGCAGGCAGCGTCGACCTGTCGGCCCGCGGAGCCGCTGCCATCGCGGCACGCGTCGATGACGCCATGCCGTCGAACTTCGTGCGCGAGTCGGCGCGCGCCGAGTCGCTTGCGCCGCTGCTCGTGGGTCTGGCCAACGCGGCGCTGCCCGAGGCGTCGGCGCGCGCGAACGCGGCGGTGGGGCGCATTGCGGCGCGCCTGCCGTTCTCCGAAGTGCCTGCGAATGCCGGGATGGCGGTGAACATCGGCGCTGCGCTGCGTGTGGCCACACCGATCGGCTCGCGCCCGAACGCCCTCGCCAACCGGGGCGCAGTGTCCTCGCGGGGCGCCGCTGCCGCACCGCAGGCGCGAGCCCGCTTCGAAAGCGTGGTCTCGCGGGGCCTTGCCGACACCCTCGTGGCCTCGCGCTCGGTCGCCTTTGCCGACGTCGCCTCGGCGCTGTCGCAACTCGTCGTCGGCATCGGCGTGGCCGTGCTGCCGCGCACGCCCGACCGCCCGGCGCTGAACTTCACGCGCAACACGCTGCTCGCGACGGTCGCGCCGGCGACGACGGTGACGCGCTATGCGGGCCTCAGGCTGGGCACGCTGCCGCCCTGGATGCCGCCGGACTGGTTTGCCGACGGCCGCGTCGCGCCCATCATGGCGGCGCCTCACTTCGACCGGGCGATGTTCGACGCGCTCGATGCCTACAACCGCGACTGGATCGTTCCCGGACTCGGCAGCGTCCCGTTCACCGACTTCGTCACGGTGCTGTCGACCAACCCCACGTTCACGGAGAGTTTTCTCATCGGGCTGTCCGACGAGATGGGGCGCGAGCTGCTGTGGCGCGGCTACCCGACCGATCAGCGCGCAACGTATTTCCGCCGTTTCTGGAACCCGAGTGCCGACGATCTGGCAGCAGATATCCATCGTTTTGGGCCGACGCCATTGGGATCGCACCTCGCCGACGGCGGCAAGGGGCGGATCGTGCTCGTCGTGCGCGGCGAGGTCGTGCGCCGCTATCCCGACGCCATCTTCCTGGCCATGCGCGCGGACGCCCAGCCCGACGACGAAGGACGTCCGCGCTTCAGCGCCGACCCCGCCGCCACGGCACGCATCCTCTTCCATCACCACCTCGCTCCCGACATCCTGCTCGTCGGGTTCGAGCTGTTTGCCAGCCAGATCCAGTCGGAGCCGTGGTGGTTTCTCGTCACGGAAAATCCGAGCGCACCGCGCTTCGGTCTCGATCTGCCGGATGCCGGCAACGGCGCCGCGGCCTCGGGGGTGCAGCGAAACAATCTCGACTGGAACGATCTCGGCGCACTGTCTCACAGCCGGTTCCTGACGACGTCGGCTCGCACGCTGACGATCGGCGGCGGCGGCGGCGCCGACGCGCCCGTGGTGTGGCCGGGCGACGCGGGTGTCGTCGCACGAACACTGCTGCAGAACCCGTTTCGTGCCGCGTTCAACGCGCACAAACTCATCACTCCAAAGGCTTGATGGCATGGCCGATGTAAACCTTGCCGAGCTGCGCCAGTGGCAGCGGGACGTGGCGGCGCAGTCGGCGCAACGCGACAAGCTCGCCGCAAGCATCGTCTCGAGCATGGCCGAGCTGAACGCGATCGACGCCCAGATCGCCGACGCGAATTCACGCGGTGTCGCCAGCACGGCGCTGCAGCAGAAGCGGGCCCGCGTCACCGGCGCCCACCAGGCCAGCGTTGAATCGCTGGGCCGCGCCACCGACGGGTTGCGCGATGCCTTGAACCGCTTCGCGCTCGATCCGGGAGATGCCGATCCGGCGTACCCGTTGATGCTGTTGCCGGTGCGGCTCGAAACGCGCTACAGCGCCGACGGCACGTCGCTTCGGGTTCGCATCTATCCCGACGACATCCACATCGATTCGCTCGACCGGGGTATCAGCGCGGAAGAAAACGCCGCCGGTGTCGCCTACTGGACCACCGTCTGGCGCGCCACCGAAGCTGCCGCCGCCGAAGCGTGGCGGACGCTTCTCGCCGACATCGGGCGGCAGCGCGCGCTGTGGGTTGCGCGCGCGCTGCGGCCGCACAACCTCGACCAGCGCGCCGCTGCCACCGCGCCGGAATTTCCCGACGTGGCGCCGCGATCGAAGCGTCCGGCGGTCGCACGCCTTCTGCCCGACGCGTTTTCCGCGATGGTGCTCCAGGGTGCGCGGCGCAACACGGCAACCGGCCGGGCGGTCCTGCCTGAAGTGACTGTCGGCGTGTTCGCTGCCGACTTGAAGGACCTGAGCAGCGTGCACGGCGTGAAGATTGCCGCCGGCGCCGAATGGCTCGCCGACTACGCGGAGGCTGAGCGCATCGGCATGGCGATCACCGTGCCGCTGCCAGTGCCTGGGGCGCGGGTGGACCGGCTCGTCGTCTACGGCGTTCGTCGCAGCCTGCAGCCGAAGAATGCTGCCGACGCACTCGCCGGGCTGATCGAGTCGCACCGCTGCGGGCGCGGCCTGGCCTTCCTTGCGCAGGGCACGCCGACGAACAATACCGAGACCGATCGCGCGGGATGGCAACGCCGCATCGAGCCACGCCCGCCGTTGCGGGATGCGGCCGCCATCGACGGGCGATCGAACACCGCGGTTCTGGCGACGGCGCTCGGCCTCGATCCGCAGGTGTTGGCCGATCTCGATCACGCCGACGAGCGCGAGCAGGCGCGCGCGCAGGCGATGAACGTCGCGCTGTGGGGCCCGTCGTGGGGCAGCTTTCTCGACAAGGTCAATCGCGTCACCAAGGGCGGCGCGACCTTGACCGACGCCGCGCGCGAGGACACGCGTGTCTTTCATCGCGACTGCCTGCGCGGGCGCGGGCCGCTGCCGGTGGTGCGCGTCGGCAACCAGCCGTACGGCATCCTGCCGGTGAGCGCCACGGCGCGCTGGCGCCCGGATCGTTTCGAGGCAGGGTTGCTGCCGATCCTCGCGCGTCTGCGCGACAAGTGGCGGCAGTCGGTTGCGAGTGTCCCGCGCGTCGGCGTCGGGCCCATCGACAAGACGCTGCTCGAACTGCTCGGCTCGACGCCTGTCTGCGCGGAACTGCGCGTGCGCAGTGTCCTCGCCTCCGAGTTCGCGCTGCTCGGCGGCGAAGCGTCCGGTATCTCCGAGGACGACATCCGTCTCGAAAAGATCCTCGAAGAGCTGATCTGGGAAGACGTGATCGGCAAAGTCGAGCTCGTTCATCCCACCGGATCGTTGGGCGAAGATCGGCCGCTGTCGCTGCCGCTGGCCGCGGACAGCGATCCCGCGTTCATCGACGCCCTGCTGGCCGGCCGGGCAATGTCCGCCGCGAGCGTGTTCCAGGCCTTGCTCGACCTGGCGTGGGATCGCGCCAAGCTCGAGGTGAAGGCCGATTCGGCGAACGGACGAATTCCGGAGATCGTCCGCAATGCGACGACGCTGACCGCGGCAGACCGCGAGCGCACGCTGGCGGTGGCCACGCGCGCCGCGACCGCACCGGCGGCAACGCTCTTCACCGAAGCCGCGCGCCTGGGCACGGCCTTTGCGGCAAGCGCGCCGACGCTGGCGGAGTTTCAACCGGTGGCCGCGTTGAGGCGGTCCTTCGGAGAACTCGCGCTCGAGTCGACGACGGCGACGGCGCGCGCCGAGTTGGGTTTGTTCGGGGCGTTCGCGTGGTTGAACTCGCAGGGCCGTCTGAACGAGATCCGCGAGGCCATCACCGATCTCAAAGGCACCGCACTCGACGAGCGTCGCATCCTGGTTGCGGAAACGCTCGACATGGCGTCGCATCGCTTGGACGCATGGATCACGGGGCTGGTGGAACGCCGCCGCCGCGCCCAGCGCGCGGCGCGGCCCGCAGGGCTCACCGTGGGTGCCTACGGTTGGGTCGAAGACATCGAGCCGACGCGCGGTCGCGACACCGACGGCGGGTTCGTTCACGCGCCGAGCCTCACGCAGGCGGCCACCGCGGGCATCCTGCGCAGCGCGTACCTCTCGCACAACGCCGATGCCGCGGGCGACGGCGCCTTCGCCATCGATCTCACGAGCGGCCGCGTGCGCTCGGCGCTGCATCTCATCGACGGTGTTCGTCAGGGGCAAGCTCTGGGCGGCCTGCTCGGCTATCGATGCGAGCGCGCCGTTCACGAGGCCGGGCTTGACCGCTTCATCCTCTCGTTGCGCAAGATCGCGCCGTTGACGCAGGGCAAGCTGACCGATCGTGGCGAGGCGGTGGCACCCGGCGCGGTCGAGATACTCGCCGCCGGCAATGTTCTCGACGGCATCGAGCTGGTGGAAAAGTATCAGGGCAAGATTCCCGGATGGGGTCCTGTAGAGATCCGATCGGCCCTGGACAAAAAACCCACGGACAACCCGTATCTCGTCGGCCCCTGGGACGCCCTGACCGATGACGAGTGGAATCGCATCGACGGCGCCATCCGCGAGATGGCCGCTGCGCTCGATGCCACCGCCGACCTCTTGCTGGCCGAGTCGGTTCATCAACTGGTGGCCGGAAGTGCAGATCGCGCCGGCGCCGCGCTCGATGCGGCCAGTGGTGGCGATTCGCCGCCGCCGGAACCCGGCTTCGTCGCCACTCCCGTCGACGGCATGCCGTTGACGCATCGCATCCTTGCCGTGGCGGGGGACGCTGCGCCGTGGAACCTGAGTCGGCCGCGCAGTGCTGCCGAACCGCGCCTCGAGGCCTGGGCGGCGGCGCGGCTTGGGGACCCCGCCACGATCGTGGTCGCGACGACGGTCGATGGCGCGCTGGTCACGGTCGGCGAATCGGCATGCTGTGCGCTCGACCTCGTCTACGACGCCGCCGATCGCTCCGCCTTCGACCAGCGTTTGCGGGCCGCCCTGCCGGCAATCGCCGGCGCTGACTTTCACGACACGCGCAATCTCCGCTGGCCAGCGCCGCTTCGCGCCATCGGCGATGTCTTCGAGGGCGCTGCTTCACTGCGTGCGCTCATGGTCCGGGCACGGCCGGCCACGCCCGCCGATCTGACGCTGCCCAGCTCGCCGCCCTCGCGCATCGTCAACCCAGACGAGCTCGCTTCGGCGCGCGCGCGGGTGGCGGCGGCACGCGATCTGCTCGCGGTTCGCTCGCGGGTGCTCGACGCGCTGCTCGCCGACGAGGTGGTCGAACCTGAGCGGCTGCTGCCGGCATTGGAAGATCTCGCTGCTTTCGGGCTGGCACTGCCCGTGGTGACGGCAGACCAGCTGCCGATCGTCGCCCACTCGATCCTCTCGAGCGCGATACGCCGGGTCAAGGACGCCGACGCCGCGCTGGCGCGCACCGTCACCGATGAGACCATCGTCGAGGCCGGGCAGGCTGTTTTCGGCGAGGGTTTCTGGGTCGTGCCGGCGATCGATCCGCCGCCGGCCGACGACGGCTGGAGCGCAGCGCTCGGCGCGCCGCCGGCTGGCGCCACGGCAACCAGCCTGCGCATGATGCTCACGGACTACGCGGCCGTGCGCGATGGCACGCGGCGCTATCTGGAAGCGGCGATGCTCACCGATGCGCCGCCGCCGAGGGCCGCGCAACTGGCGGGCCCCGGAAAGAATCCGCCCACGGCCTGGGTGGGCGGCGCGCTCTCACTCGACGAGCCGACGCCCGACACGCCGGTCGTCAGCAGCGTGCTCGACGTCGCCGGCCACTACGACGGATCGAGCATGACCGCGGCGCTCGTGCTCGACGAATGGGTCGAAGTCGTGCCCATCCGGGCGCGGCGGGGCGCTGCTGCCGATGCGCCGGCGGTCGAGCGTCTGACCACGGGTGTCAGCTTCAACGCCATGGCGCCCTCGGCGCGTGCCCCCCAGGCGATTCTCCTGGCGGTGGCTCCTGACGCCGATCGCTGGACCGGTGACACCATCGTCCAGGTGCTCGAAGAGACGATGGAGCTCGCCCGGCTGCGTGCCGTGACGCTCGAACGCACGAACGGCATCGCGCGCATCTTGCCCGCGCTCTACGAGTCGAGCTGGTCGCTCCAGGGCGAAAAGGTGCTGCACCTGCGCGACAGCATCACCCAGATCGGATCGCTCACCGGTTTCGCCGCCTACGTCAAGGATCAGCCATGAGTTCCGACATCCTGATCTCCGCCAGGGCGTTGCCCGACAGCCTGAAGGCGATCACGCTCGGACCCGCCGCGTGGACCCGCCTCGAGCCGCAGTCGGTGAGCGGGGACCCCAGTCCCGGCCTCGAAATGCGCGTGCACGATCCGCTGTGGATGCTGGCCCGTCAATGGCAGTTCGGAGAGTTCCGCGGTGAAGACGCCGGCACGCCCTTCGCGGTGGAATCGAGCGTGCGCAGCCAGCGCGTGACGGCCTGGCAGCCCGGCGATCTCGACAATGCCGCGGCCGCGTTTGCGCTGCCGGAGCACGCGCCAATCGATCCGGTGGTCGAGCGTGAGCCC